>JBKBUS010000091.1:4052-6336 GCA_046290035.1 Brevundimonas sp. | reverse complement strand
CCAGCTGTCGGACCTGCGCGAATCCGGCTCGATCGAGCAGGACGCCGACGTGGTCATGTTCGTGTACCGCGAGAGCTACTACCTCGGCCGCACCGAGCCCAAGGAGGGCACGGACAAGCACCTCGACTGGCAGAACGACATGGCCAGGGCGAAGAACCGCGCCGAGGTCATCATCGGCAAGCAGCGCCACGGTCCTATCGGCACTGTGCACCTGTCGTTCAACGAGGATCTGACGCAGTTCGGCAACCTCGCTCGCGAACAGGAACACCAGGCCGCCGGCTATCGCTACTCCTATGGGGGCGAGGGATGAGCCGACGCCCCTGGTACAAGCGGTATGGTGGTGACTTCGTGCTCGGCACTATGGCCCTCTCGCTTGAGGAGAAGGGCGCCTACAGCCTCTGCCTAGACCTGATCTACGATCGTGGAGGCCCGATCCCGGACGATGCTCGCTGGCTGGCGGGCATGTGTGGCGTGTCGCTGCGGAAGTGGGGAGCCCTTCGCGACCGGCTGATCGCCACTGGGAAGCTCGCCGTTGTGGAAGGTTGTCTATCCAACGCCAGAGCAGAGCGAGAGATCGCCGAAGCGGCGGACGCCAGCCGAGATCACGCTGAAAACGGCGCGAAAGGCGGCCGAAAACGCGCTGAAAACGCCGCGAAACTCAAAGATAATTCGGCCGAAGCCGAATGCGGTTCTAATGAAAACAAACACATAGGCCAAGCCAGGCTCAAGCCTAACCAGAAGCCAGAAGCCAGAGATAAGATATCGGATGCTAACGCATCCTCAGTCGGCGGGGCCGACGTCCAGGCCGCGTTCGCCGAATGGAACGACCTCGCTCGGCGTCTGGCGCTGCCGGTCGCCAAGGACCTGACGCCGGAGCGGCGAAAACACATCCGCGCTCGGCTCGCAACTGCCGGCCTTGCCGGCTGGCGCGAGGCGCTGGCGGCGGTTGAGGCGAGCCCGCATTGTCGGGGCGAGAACGATCGCGGGTGGCGGGCGGACATCGACTTCGTGGCCAATGCGGCGAAGTTCGCCAAGCTCCGGGAGGGCAGCTACGCCAAGCCCGCCGTCGAGCCCGCCGAAGCCGCGCTGACAGGCCCGACGTTCGACGGCCCGCCCCAGCTTCGCGCCGCTGTTGTCGAGCGCCAGGGCGAGCCGTATGCCCGGTCCTATCTCGACCCGGCGAGCTGGGATGCTGCTGGGCGCCGCCTGATCCCGGCGAACGCCTACGCCGTGGACAAGCTCACCCGGGACTTCGGCGATCTCGCCAAGGCTTGGAGGTTCACCATCGCCCTTTCCGCCGACAATGACCACCAGCCGCCCGAGGAGTCCGCCGCATGAGCGTCAAGATCAGCCTATCTCCCAGGGAAGCGGCGGCGCTGTTCCTCGCCGCCGAAGTGGGAGCGAATTCGATGAGCCTCACGACCCGACAGCGGAACAACGCCTCGAACGCGCTCGAGCGTGTGCGTCGCCGGCTCGTCGTCCACAAGGTCGACCTCGCGTGGGCAGACGACGAAGTCCCGTTCCAGCGCCGGCGCAAGGAGGCCGCCAGATGAGCAAAGCCGACCGCGCCAAGAAGCCGTCGAAGCCGCGCCAGATAGGCGCGAATGACAACGCCCCGGCGATCGCCAACGACAACCTGCCTACGGTGATCCTGCTCGGGGACTTGCCGGTCGTGTCCCGCCACCCCCTAGACATGCTTTCCCCCGGCGAGTTGGCCCGCATCAACCGCATCGAGGCGGCGCTTCGCGGACGGCGGAAGGCGGAGGCGGCTCGTCTGGCCCTGGACTACGAGAGGGCGCAAGGGATCACGACCGAGGAGCGCATCGCGGCTACCCGCCCGGCGAACGACACCGACTGCCTGATTGAGGACATGATCGCCCTCGCCATGGGCGACTATGCTGCTCGCTATCGGCCCCCTGAGCCTCCGAAGCAGAAGCGCGCCAAGGGCAAGGCCAAGCCTCGTCAGGATAAGCCCGACCCCCTCGCTGGTCTCAAGCCCGGCGACCTGACACAGGGCGAGATCGACCGACTGATCAAGGCGGATGAGAAGCTGAAGTCCAAGAAGGCGGGACTGATCGAGGAGGCAAAGGTCGAGATCGCGAGGATCCACGCGGCGGCGAAAAAGCGGGCGCTCGCGGCGTCCCTAGCCCAGGCCAAGGCTGAACTGGAACAGCTGGAGCGCCTCCGCGATCCCGACGTGAAGATCGAAGTGGTCGGAGATGCGCGCCATACCCGCCTGAGCAATCGTGACGGCTTGGAGGCGCTTTGGGTGGAGGGGAAGCTG
>JBKBUS010000091.1:0-4042 GCA_046290035.1 Brevundimonas sp. | reverse complement strand
AGAGGGCCGCCGGTCGAGCCTACCGGGACGCCTATGAGCGCGCCCTGCCCGGCCCCGCATCCAACGCCCGATCCATCTACCGTCGCCTGATGACGGCAGGCTGCAGTCTCGGAAAGTCCGAGCAAGGTGAGGGTGATGCCGCCGACGCCCTGTTGCGGATGGAGGCCGCGGTGAAGGCCAGCACCTCCCGTCCTGCCGAGCTCGCCCGGCGCCTGAAGTGTCTCAGGCTGGTGGCTGGGGAGGGCCAGACCGTCCGGCAGGTCGCGGGCGCCTCGGGCAAGGCCCACGCCACCCACATCTTGAGCCTGAGGGAAGCACTCGACGCTATCTCTTGACGGTGAACACGAACTGGTGGACAAACACCACAGTCGCGCAGTGCGACCCGGATGGTTTGTCCGGTTGCCCCTGTGGCCGCCTGCGTCGAGAGAGCCCCGATCCCCCGGTCGGGGCTTTTTCGTGCCCGCCCATCCCTTCACCGCCGCGCCTTTCCGCGCTGGTCCAGCACCAGGCCAAGGCCGGGAAACCACGACCGAGCCATACGGCTGAGAAAGCCGACCGTGGCGCCAGGGGCTCGACGGCCCTGCATAACGGCGGTGATGGCCGGTCATGCCTGGAATAGATCGGAGGCGGGATGTTCTACGTCTACCAGCTTATTGATCCGCGCGACCGCCAGCCGTTCTACGTCGGCAAAGGCAAGGGTCGCCGCATACACCGCCATGAGGCTGAGGCCCGGCGTGGTGTCCATAGCGCGAAGTGCGATCGCATAAGGGCGATCTGGGCGGACGGCCTAGCGGTGGAGCGTCATGTCGTCGCCGAGTACGGCGATGAAAATGAGGCCTTGGCGGCTGAGTTCGATCTCATCGCGGCAATCGGTCTGGATAGCCTCACCAACGTCCTACCAGGAGGCGTCCTCGGGCGAGAGGCCTACATGCGCCGTCTGCGCGAGGCTGAGACCAGGAATGAGCAGGCAATGCGTGCGGCTATGGCGAAGTCCATGGCCGAGATGGCGCCAAAGCTCGCGGACTTTCTCCGCCACAGGGACGCTGGACGCGAGTACGGCTTCTACGTCGGACGGCGTTGGACCGATGCGACTGAGGCGCTGATGTCTGTCTTCAACATGATGATCCGCTGCGTCGGCTTTGACCGCGCCAAGTCGATCATGGAGCCCTACGGGGTTCATTTGGTCAGGGGGGGGGCGTAACGTGCCCGGCCGCCCGTCCACCTTCACCCAAGAGATCGCCGACGAGATCTGCGAGCGGCTGTCGAAGGGCGAGCCGCTCGCGCACATCTGCCGCGACGAGAACATGCCGGCGGTCAGGACGGTCAGCGATTGGAAGAAGGCGCACCAAAGCTTTTCCGCCGACTTCGCGCGCGCACGCGACGAGGGCTTCGACGCCATAGCCGCCGACTGCCTAGAGATCGCGGACGAGAGCAGCAAGGACACTGTCTACGGCAAGGACGGAGACGAGCGTCCCGATACCGAATGGATTAGCAGGTCGAAGCTGCGCATCGAGACCCGACTTAAGCTTCTCGCGAAGTGGGACCCAAAGCGCTACGGCGAGAAGCTGGACCTGAACCACTCCGGCGGCATTGGCATCACGATCACGCCGGAAGACGCCGAGCTGTAGGTGTCCTTTTCGCTGACGCCGAAGCAGCGGGAGGCAAACAGGCTTCTTGCTGGTCCGGCATCGAACATCATGCTTCGGGGCGGCTCCCGGTCGGGCAAGACGTTCCTCATCCTGCGGGCGATCATCCAGCGCGGCATCAACGCCCCTGAGAGCCGGCACGCGATCTTCCGGTATCGGTTCAATCACGCCAAGGCGTCAATCTGGCGGGACACGCTGCCGAAAGTGCGGCGTCTGTGTTTCCCCGACCTGGCCATCGAGACGAACGAGACCGACCTGGTGGCGACGCTGCCGAATGGGTCAGAGATTGTTCTTGGTGGGCTGGACGACAAAGAGCGGGTCGAGAAGGTCCTCGGTCAGGAGTACGCCACTCTCTACTTCAACGAGAGCAGCCAGATCCCCTGGTCCTCTGTCGAGACGGCCATGTCTCGCCTGGCTCAGCATGTCGAGCTTGCCCCGGAGATCGCGGCTCAGACGGGGCGGACGCATCTCCGGCTCAGGGCGTTCTTCGACTGCAACCCGCCCTCCAAACTGCACTGGTCGCACCAGCTTTTCCGTGAGGGCCTGAAGCCTGGGACGAAGGAACGCCTCCCCGACCCAGACGACTACGTGGAGATGCTGATCAACCCGGCCGATAACCGGGCGAACCTGCCGCCGAAGTACTTCGACATCCTGGCCGGCATGTCGGCCGCGAAGCGGCTTAGGTTTGAGCGGGGCGAGTGGGCCTCCGAAGTCAACGGCGCCCTGTGGTCGATCGAAGACCGGATGTCGCATGACGACCGGGTCATCCCGGGCATCGACGCCACCCGTGTCACGCCTGATCAGGTCCCGCGTCTGCACAGGGTGGTGGTCGCGGTTGACCCGTCGGGCACCAAGGGCGACGGCGCAGGCGACGACATCGGCATCGTAGTGGCCGGCAAGGGCGTCGATGGCCGCGCCTATGTTCTGGCTGACCGCACGTGTCAGCTCTCGCCGGACGGCTGGGGTCGTATGGCGGTTCAAGCGTTCCATGAGTTTGAGGCCGATCGCGTCGTCGGGGAGTCCAACTTCGGCGGCGACATGGTGCGGTTCGTTGTCCAGACGGCCGATCGCAAGGTGCCCTACGCCGAGGTCAAGGCCAGCCGGGGCAAGACGGTTCGCGCCGAGCCCGTTTCGGCCCTCTACGAGCAGGGCCTCGTTTCCCACGTCGGCGAGTTCCCGGACCTGGAGGACCAGATGGTCAACTTCACACAGGCCGGTTTCGTCGGCGAAGGCTCTCCCGACCGGGCTGACGCCCTCGTCTGGGCGCTGACCGAGCTGATGCTGGGCGAACAGTCGCAGGTCGCCATGTTCCTGTCCAAGAGGAACCGGTGAGCCTCCTCCGCCTAGTGGTGAACAACGCCACGCGCCGGCTGGGGAGCATGTTCCCGGCTTACTTCGGCAACCAGAAGCACCACCACGCGCGGGATTTCGGCTATCCAGAGCATGTCGAGTTCGGCCTGTTGTGGGAGGCCTATCGCCGCAATCCGCTCGCCCGAGCCGCCGTGGACAAGACCGTCGGCAAGACCTGGGAGACCCTGCCCTACCTGCAGGAGTTCGCCCGCGATGACGGCGACGACGCGCCCGAAACGACCATCGAGAAAGCCATCCGCCAGCGCCTGGCAGACATTCGCGGCTGGCAAGTGATGATGGAGGCTGATCGCCGCGCCATGGTGGGCGGATACGCTGGCGTCATCTTGCGTATCGCGGACGACCGTCGCTTCGACGAGCCTGTGGACAGCGTCCGGGGTGGGATCGACGCGCTGGTCGAGATCATCCCGGCCTGGAAGGGTCAGCTGGAAGTCAGCGAGTGGGACACGGATCAGGCCTCGGTCACCTATGGCCAGCCGAAGATGTTCCAGTTCAACGAAGCGTCGGTCGGCGACGGGCGCTCGCAGCCGCGCCAGTTTCAGCTCCACCCCGACCGGGTGGTGATCTGGTCCGAAGACGGCACGGTTCACGCCCGCTCGGCCTTGGAGCCGGGTTACAACGCGCTTCTGGACCTGGACAAGATCAGGGGGGCCGGCGGCGAGGGCTTCTGGAAGAACGCGAAGTCCGCACCGGTGCTCGAGGTCGACGCCACGACCGACATCCAGCAGATGGCCAAGGCCATGGGCATCTCGCCAGACGAGGTGCTGGAGAAGATGAACGCCCAGGTCGAGGACTGGCAGAAGGGCTTCGATCAACTCCTGATGCTCCAGGGCATGAAGGCGGACACGCTGCAGGTCCAGCTTCCGTCCCCAGAGCACTTCTTCGCCATCGCGCTCCAGTCTTTCGCCGCGTCGGTCCAGGTCCCACTCAAGATCCTGGTGGGGTCGCAGACAGGTGAGCGAGCCTCCACCGAGGACGCCGACGAGTGGGCCCGGGTCAACATGGCCCGGCGGACGAACCTGGTCGTT
>JBKBUS010000090.1:0-6367 GCA_046290035.1 Brevundimonas sp. | reverse complement strand
CCGGCGCTCGCGCGCGACATCATGGCGGCGGCGCGGCGGCGTCGGGGCTGAGCCCTGAAGTCGCGATGGAGGCCTGAGCCGGAATCGAACCGGCGTACACGGATTTGCAGTCCGCTGCGTAACCACTCCGCCATCAGGCCGCCGGGCTGGACCGGGTCCAGGGCGTCGTCGCGAGGATGGGGTGGCTATCAGATCGCATTGTCCCACGCAACGCGCGGACCTATAAGCGCGCGAGATTCCGCTCCCCGCTTCTGTTGCAAACGAGAGACCGACCATGGATTTCGCCGCCGCGCGCAAGGTGATGGTGGATTCGCAGGTCCGCGTGAACGACGTGACCGACCGCGCCCTCCAGGCCGCGCTGCTGGCCGTGCCGCGCGAGCGTTTCTGCGCCCCCGACCGCGCCTTTTCGGCCTATGCCGACACGGCGGTGGAGATCGCGGCCGGTCGTCGGCTGATGCTGCCGCGCGATGTGGCGAAGCTTCTTCAGGCGCTTGACGTGCAGCCCGGCGAGCGGGCGCTCGCTCTGGCCGCCCCTTACGCCGCCGCCGTCTTGGCGCGGATGGGCGCCGAGGTTCTGGCGCAGGATTCCGACGCCGCCGTGCTGGAGATCGTCGGACCGGCGCTGAAGGACGAGGGCGTCCAGACCACGCAGGCGCCCCTCACCACGCCGCAGGGGGCGGACTACGACGTCATCGTCAGTGAAGGCGCCGTCGCTGATCGGCCCGAGCCCTGGATCGCCGCACTGAAGATCGGCGGGCGCCTGGCGGTCGTCGAGCGTCGGGGACCAGGCGGTCGTGCGGTGCTGTACGTCCGCGGACGCGAGGGCGTGTCGCGGCGCGAGCTGTTCGACGCCGCAGGTCAGGTGCTCGAGGAGATGCGTCCGGCGCCCGCCTTCCAGTTCTGACGCCGGTTTCGGCGACGGAGTCCGGGGCAGCGCGCGTGAAGAAAACTTAACTGGCCATGTGGGGACGCATCTCCCACTTAGCGGCCAGATGGTATGATGACGTCGCCGAAGGGCGACGCTTATGGGACGACGATATGCTCAACCGGTCTCGCGCGTTCGCTTCCGCCGCCGCCCTGGCGCTGGCCGCCGGCCTCTGGGCCGGTCCCGCTTCGGCGGAGACGCTGCGCGACGCCATCGCGCTGGCCTATCGCACGAACCCGTCGCTGCTGGCCCAGCGCGCGAACCAGCGCGCGCTCGACGAGACGGTGGTCCAGGCTCGCGCCGGCCTGCGGCCCGAGCTGAACGTCACCGCCTCGGCGAACTACACTCGCACGGACAGCGCCGGCGGCGGGGTGGACATCAACGGCGACGGCATCCCAGACGTCACGACCGGCGGCGTCTCGGAAAGCAACAACGGCAACGTCTCGATCGGGCTGTCGCAGACCCTGTACACCGGCGGCCGGGTGTCGCGCGCGATTTCGGCGGCCGAGGCGGGCGTCCTGGAGGGACGCGAGAATCTGCGCGACCTGGAGCAGCAGGTGATCGTCGCCGTCGTGCAGGCCTACGTCGACGTCCTGCGCGACGTCGAGATTCTCGAGGTCCGCCGCGAGAACCTGCAGGTGCTGCGCCGCCAGCTGGACGAATCGAACGCGCGCTTCGAAGTGGGCGAGATCACGCGCACCGATGTCGCGCAGTCGGAGGCGCGGCTGGCGCAGGCCGAAGCCGATCTGGCGACGGCCGAGGCGCAGCTTTCGACCTCGCGCGCCGCCTACGCCGCGGTCGTCGGGCAGTCGCCCAGCGACTTGGCCGCTCCCGCGCCGCTGATCGCCGAACCCCAGCCCTTCGAAGCCGCCCTCGACGTGGCGTTGGACCGCAATCCGGGTTTGCTGGCGGCGGCCTACAATCAGCGCCAGGCGGAGGAGAACGTCGCCCAAGCCCGCGCGGCCTTCCGTCCGACCGCCGGCCTCACCGCCTCGTACGGCGGCAGTGACGAACTGCGCGGCTTCGACCCGACCCAGTCCACCGCCTTCCGCGCCGGCGCCACCGTGTCGGTGCCCCTGTTCACCGGCGGCCTGAACCGGTCGCGCGTGGCCCAGGCCCTTGAGCAGGCGAACGCCGCTCAGATCCAGGTCGAGAACGAACGCCGTACGGTTCTGCAGGAAGCCAGCCAGGCCTATGCCGGACTGATCTCGGCGCGCGCCGGGGTCACCGCCAACGAGGAAGCGGTGCGCGCCGCCCGGGTCGCGGCCGAAGGCGTGCGGCAGGAGCAGTCGGTCGGCCTACGCACCACGCTGGACGTGCTGAACGCGGAGCTGGAACTGAGGAACGCCCAGATCAATCTCGCGGTGGCACGCCGCAACGACTACGTCGCTCAGGCGCAGCTGCTGGCCGCGATGGGTTCGCTCGACGCCCCCAGCTTGGCCGACGTCGAGGCCTATGATCCGGCGGAAAACTATGAGCGGGTGCGCAATCGCGGAGCCCTGCCCTGGGACTTCGCCGTCGAGGCGATCGACGGGATCGCCGCTCCGCCCGTCCAGCCTGCGAACGACGCCGAGGACGCGCCGATCGACCAGCAGTTGAAGTCCGAGGTTGTCCGAACCGCGCCCTGACGGTCGACTGCAATTAACCTTACAGGCGAAAAAGCGTCGTTGATTCCACGCGGCTATGATGCGACGACGGCACCGGGGGCCGCGCCGCATCGCGGTTCGCCAAGACACCACATCGTCATCAGCGTCGTCGGGACCGCCACATGACCGAACAGTCGTCTCAAGAGCCCACGATGGAGGAGATCCTCGCCTCCATCCGCAGGATCATCTCGGAGGACGAGGCCCCGGCCGAGACGCCCCACACGGCGGCGCCCGAGCCTGAGCCGGAACCTGTTCATCCGCTTGAGGACGACGCCAGCCCCGCGCCGGAACCGGAGCCGGTCTCCGCGGCCGCCCCTGAACCGGAACCTGAAGTCGCGGCCGCCGACGAGGACGTGCTGGACCTGACGGAGCGCTATGAGGCGCCCGCGGAAGCCGAAACCATCGGCGACTTGGACGTCTCGCCCACCGCCCCCTTCCCCTCGGCCTCTGAACCCGAACCGAGCCCCGCCCCCATGTCCTCCTCGAACGACTCTCTCGTCGGCGAGAGCGCCGCCGCCAGCGCCGCGTCCGCCTTCGCCGGCCTCGCCGCCTCGCTGCGCCAGCCGGATCCCGAACTGCCGCAAGGGTCAGGCACCTCGCTCGAGGCCCTGGTCGGCTCGCTGCTGCGCCCGATGCTGAAGGAATGGCTGGACGCCAACCTTCCCGGCATCGTCGAGGCCCAGGTACGCAAGGAAGTCGAACGCATCGCCCGCAACGCCGGCTGAGCCCTCGCGACCTTCGCGAACGCCATTGAAGGGCGGCTCCCGCGGCGGGGCCGCCCTTTTCCTTTGCGCGCGCTGGACAGACGCGCCGCCATGACCGAGACGACCGCCATGCTTGAGAAGAATTTCGACCCCAAGTCCGCCGAACCGCGCCTCTACGCGATGTGGGAGGAAAGCGGCCTGTTTGCGCCGCGTCAGGACACGGCCGCCGAGGCCTATTCGATCGTCATCCCGCCGCCGAACGTGACCGGCAGCCTGCATATCGGCCACGCGCTCAACAACACGCTGCAGGACATCCTGGCGCGCTACCACCGCATGAGGGGCAAGGCGGTGCTGTGGCTGCCCGGCACGGACCACGCGGGCATCGCCACCCAGATGGTGGTGGAGCGTCAGCTGGCGGCGGCGGGCAACGTGGGCCGGCGCGACATGGGCCGGGACGCCTTCGTGCAGAAGGTCTGGGACTGGAAAGCCGAGAGCGGCGGCGCGATCGTGCGCCAGCTTCGTCGGCTGGGCGCCAGCTGCGACTGGTCGCGCGAGCGCTTCACCCTGGACGAGGGGCTGTCGGCGGCCGTCCGCAAGGTCTTCGTGCAGCTGTATCGGGAAGGCCTGATCTATCGCGACAAGCGGCTGGTGAACTGGGACCCCCACTTCCAGACGGCGATCTCGGACCTGGAGGTCGAGCAGAAGGAGGTCGACGGCGCCTACTGGCACTTCGCCTATCCGCTGGCGGACGGCGTCACCTATCAGCACCCCGTCGCCTTCGACGAGGACGGCACGGCGACCGAGTGGGAGACGCGCGACCACATCGTCGTCGCCACCACCCGGCCCGAGACCATGCTGGGCGACACCGGCGTGGCGGTGCATCCGGACGACGCGCGCTACGCCGGGCTGGTCGGCAAGTCGGTGATCCTGCCCATCACCGGCCGCCGCATCCCCATCGTCGCCGACGACTACGCCGACCCGACCAAGGGCTCGGGCGCGGTCAAGATCACGCCGGCGCACGACTTCAACGACTTCGGCGTCGGCAAGCGGGCGGGGCTTCCGGCGCTCAACGTCATGGACGCCTTCGGCCGCATCACCGCCGCCGACACGCCCGACGTGCCCGCCGAGTACGAGGGCATGGATCGCTTCGCGGCGAGAAAGGCCATCGTCGCGCGCGCCGAGGAAGAGGGCTGGCTGAAGGAGATCGAGAAGACCCGCCACGTCGTCCCGCACGGCGACCGGTCCGGCGTGGTCATCGAGCCCTGGCTGACGGACCAGTGGTACGTCGACGCCGCCGTCCTGGCCCAGCCCGCGCTGAAGGCGGTGGAGGACGGCGCGACCGTCTTCGAGCCGAAGAGCTACGAGAAGATCTACTTCGAGTGGCTGAGGAACATCGAGCCGTGGTGCATCTCGCGCCAGCTCTGGTGGGGCCACCGCATCCCGGCCTGGTACGGGCCTCTGGTTGACGACAATGGACAGGTGACTTCGCTAGCGGAGAAAATCTTCGTGGCGGAGACGGAAGAGGAAGCTCTTTCTCAAGCGCAAGCATACTACGGTGCAGGAGTTGAAGTTCGCCTGACTGATGGCTTGGCGTTCGTGCACCAGCTTGGAGAGAGCTCTGGCCAGAAGATCACCGAGGTCGATCTCAAGCGCGATGACGACGTTCTCGACACCTGGTTCTCCTCCGCCCTGTGGCCGTTCTCGACCATGGGCTGGCCGGAGGACACCGAGGACCTCAGGCGCTTCTATCCGACCAGCGACCTCGTCACGGCGGCGGACATCATCTTCTTCTGGGTCGCCCGGATGATGATGATGGGGCTGCACTTCACCGGCGAGGTCCCCTTCCGCCGCGTGATCATCAACGGCCTGGTCCGCGACGAGAAGGGCCAGAAGATGTCGAAGTCCAAGGGCAACGTCATCGATCCCCTGACGATCATCGACGACCTGGGCGCCGACCCGCTTCGCTTCACCATGGCGATCCTGTCGGGCACGCGGGACATCAAGCTGTCGGCCTCGCGCATCGAGGGCTATCGCAACTTCGGCACCAAGCTGTGGAACGCCGCCCGCTTCAGCCAGATGAACGGGTGCGAACGCGTCGCCGGGTTCGATCCGGCGGCCGCCCGGGGCACGCTGAACCGCTGGATCCGGGGCGAGCTGACGAAGGCCGAGCGCGCCGTCTCCGCCGCGTTGGAGGCCGGCCGGTTCGACGATGCGGCGTCAGCCCTCTACCGCTTCGTCTGGAACGTCTTCTGCGACTGGTATCTGGAGCTGGCCAAGCCCGTGTTCCAGGGAACCGACGACGCCGCCAAGGCCGAGACCCGCGCCATGACCGCCTGGACGCTGGACCAGACGATCAAGCTGCTGGCCCCCGTCATGCCCTTCATCACCGAGGAGCTGTGGGCCGAGCTCGGGAAGACCGGCGCGCCGCGCGGCGAAGGCATGCTGCTGGGCGCCGCCTGGCCGGACCTGCCCGACGCCTTCGTCGATGCGGAGGCCGAAGCCGAGATCGGCTGGCTGATCGAGGTGGTCGAGGCCATCCGGGCCCTGAAGGGCGAGATGGGGGTGGCGACGTCGCGGCCGCCGCTGACCTTCGTCGCCGCGGACGCCGAGATCGCCGCGCGGGTGGAGCGCCACCGCGACCTGCTGGGCGGTCTGGCGCGGGTGTCGCAGATCACGCTCTCGGAGGAAGCGCCCAAGGGCAGCGTCAGCTTCGTCGCCGGCGGCGGCGCGGCGGCGCTGACGCTGGCGGGCCTGGTGGACGTCGCGGCGGAACGCGCCCGGCTGGACAAGGAGATCGCCACGCGAGAGGCGGACGCCGCGGTGTTCTCCAAGAAGCTGGACAACCCCAACTTCGTCGCCCGCGCCGCGCCGGAGGTGGTCCAGGAGCAACGCGAGAAGCTGGCGGCGGCCCAGGCCGACCGTGAGCGCCTGATCGCCGCCCGCGAACGGCTGGCGGCGCTCAGCTGATCAGCCGGCCACGATCATCGCCAGCGGCTCCTTGCGGACCAGTGGCGCGCCGGTGTTCAGGCCGGCGAAGCTTACCACCGCCGCGAGCATGGCGACGGCCAGGATGACGGAAAGGATGCGGGCCA
>JBKBUS010000089.1:0-6400 GCA_046290035.1 Brevundimonas sp. | reverse complement strand
CTGATCCTGATGGACATCAAGATGCCGGTGATGGACGGACTTCAGGCCACCGCCGCCATCCGCGCGCTGAACGGACCCGAGCGCGACCTGCCGATCATCGCCCTGACCGCCAACGCCGATCCGCGCGACGCCGAGATCTACCGCACGGCGGGCATGGCGGCGGTCGTCGAAAAGCCGATCCGCCCCGACGCCCTGCTGGACGCGATGCGTCGGGTCTTGTCGATCAGCGAGGCGGACGCCGTCCTGGCGGCCTGATCACGACGCCTACTTCGGCGCCAGGATCATGATCATCTGACGGCCCTCCATGCGGGGGGCGTACTCGACCTTGGCGACCTCGTCGAAGTCCGCCTGCACCTTGTTGAGAAGCTTCATGCCGAGCTCCGGGTGCGCCATTTCGCGGCCGCGAAAGCGCAGGGTCACCTTGACCTTGTCGCCCTCCTCGAAGAACCGGTGCATGGCCTTGGCCTTCACCTCGTAGTCGTGGGTGTCGATGTTCGGCCGGAGTTTGATCTCCTTCAGCTCGACGACCTTCTGCCGCTTGCGCGCCTCGGCCTTCTTCTTCTGCTCCTGGAACCGGAACTTGCCGTAGTCCAGAATCTTGCAGACGGGGGGATCGGCTGTGGCGACGATCTCGACCAGGTCCAGCCCCGCCTCCTCGGCGGCCTCCAGGGCGGCGGAGATGGGCATGACGCCCTGCTTCTCGCCGTTCTGGTCGATCAGCAGAACGCGGGGGGCGCGGATTTCCTGGTTCGTGCGCGGACCGTCCTTGACGGGCGGCGCTTGCATGGGACGGCGAATGGGCGTCGTTTCCTTATGTGGTCGATGAAGGGCGTCGTCGTCGGGCGAGCGAAACCGCGCGCCTGCGCACGGTCCCTCCCAGGCCGTCAGATATGCCCGCCGAAGCCCATGATTTCAAGGCGGCAGGCGGGTCAGCGGCGAATGTGCGCGTCGTGCAGCCGGATCACGGCCTCGAAGACGTGGTCCACGGTCAGGTCCTCGATGGGCGCGAACTGGCCGCGCGTTTCGTTGGAGGCGACCGTGGCCGTCTTCGGCCCCCAAGGCCCGTAGAGCCACCATTCCGTCGGCCCGAAGAGCCCGAGCGTCGGCCGCCCCCGAGCGGCCGACACATGCATCAGCCCGGAATCGTTCCCTACGAACAAGTCCGCCCTATCGATGGCGGCCGCCGAGGCCAGGATGTCGCCCTTGCCCACGAAATCGATCCCTCGCGCCCCGGCGGTCTCAAGCGCCGGCGTCGCCGGCGGCCGGTCGCCCGGACCACCCACAGGCATGAACCGCCAGCCGTCGAAGCGCGGCTCGGTCTTCAGCTTCTCAACCAGGGCGCCCCAGCGGTCGGCGGGCCAGCTCTTGCCGGGCTGGTGGGCGATGGGCGCCAGCGCCAGGATAGGTCCCGGCCCCGCGCCATCGGCCAGCTGCGGGTCGATGACGGCGGCCGCCTCGGTCCGCGCCCGGTCGTCGAGGAAGATTTCCGGATCCAGGTCGCGCTCGGCGCCCATCATGGCCGAGACCATCTGGACCTTCCTCAGGCCCGTCTCGAGCTTTCGCGAATAGACGATCCGCCGCCGCGCATTCAGCAGCCACGCCAGCCCCGAGCCGCGGATGTCGACGACCATCTCCCAGCGCGTCCCGCGCGCCTCTCGCCACAAGTCCAGCCAGTGGCCGGACAGCTTCTTCTTGTCGAGCGGAATGACCTTCACGACGCCCGGAGCCGAACGGAAGAAGGGCGCCGGCGGGCGTCCGCAGGCCACGGTGATCTCCGCGCCCGGGACTTGGCGCGCGATCTCGCGGATCACGCCGGACGAGATCACGCAGTCGCCGATGCGATTGGAGGTGACGAACAGGACTTGGGGACGCTGCACCTGGAGCTCCGTTGATCTGACCTTGACCATCCCGCCATCCTCGGGCTTGACCCGGGGATCAGACCGTCGGCCCCCGGTTGCGCCCCGCTCGGGGCGCCGAGCGTCAAGTCGGACGACCTGAGGTGCGTCAACCCCGATCCTCGGGTCAAGCCCGAGGATGACGGCGAAGGAAACAGGCTCATGGACGACATCGAACGTCTGGAGACCGAAGACGGAGACACGCTCGCCTATCGCCGGGTCGAGGGGGCCGGTCCGACGGTCCTTTGGGTCGGCGGATACCGCTCGGACATGGAGGGGACCAAGGCCTTGGCCCTGGACGCCGCCGCACGGGAGCGCGGCTGGACCTACGTCCGCTATGATCATTTCGCCCACGGCCGAAGTTCGGGCGACTGGCGCCGGGCCACGATCGGCCGCTGGCGCGAGGACCTGCTGCGTCTGATCGATCACATCGACGGCCCGGTGATTCCCGTCGGCTCATCGATGGGAGGCTGGGTGGCGCTTCATGCGGCGCAGGCGCGACGACGCGAGGTGGTTGGGCTGGTGCTCATCAACCCGGCCCAGGATTTCACCGAACGGCTGATGTGGCCGTCGCTGCGGGATCACGAGCGCGAGGCCATCCTGAGGGATGGCGAGGCCACGATCGCCGACCCCGGCCTCGGCGACTACGTCCTGACGCGGCGCTTCTTCGAGGAAGCCAAGGACTGGCTGATGCTGGACGGGGTGATCCGGATCGAGGCCCCGACCCACATCCTTCAGGGGCGCGAGGACGATGTGGTGCCCTGGCGTCATCAGGTCGAACTTCTCGAGCGACTGACCGGCGCGGACGTCGTGCTGGAGCGTATCGAGGCCGGGGACCACCGGCTGTCGGACCCGCCCCAGATCGACCGCCTGATCGCTGCGATCGAGGCGATGCGACGCCGCAGCGCTGGACCTTGCGCCCAGCCGGCGCGATGAAGCGCCCCATGATCGAAACCGCGCGCCTTCGTCCGGATGTGCTGATTGTCGGCGGCGGGCTGGCCGGCGCGACCCTGGCGCTGGCGCTCAAGCGGCACGGGCTGGAGCCGCTGGTGGTCGACGCTCAGGCGCCGGCCGAGCGCCTGGCCCCCGCCTACGACGGCCGCGCCACCGCCATCGCGTTTTCCACCTTCCGCATGCTGAAGGCGCTCGGCATGGGCGAGGCGCTGGAGCCTCACGCCTGCCGAATGGACCATATCCTGGTGACCGACGGCCGGCGTCCCGGGGCCGCCTCGCCCGCGCCTTCGTCCGCCTTCCTGCGCTTCGACGCCGACGAGATCGCCGAGCGCACCGACGGCGAACCGCTGGGCTATCTGGTCGAGAACCGTCGCATCCGGCTCGCTCAGGCCGAGGCCGTGCAGCGTGACGGCGTGACCCTGATCGCGCCGATGCTGATCGACGAGCTCCGAATCGAGCGCGACGGCGTGCGCGCGAGTCTGCAGGACGGGACCGAGATTGAGGCCCCGCTGGTCGTCGCCGCTGACGGCCGCGGCTCGCGCGTGCGCCATGCCGCGGGGATCGGCACGGTCGGCTGGCGCTATCGGCAAAGCGGGGTGGTCGCCACCGTACGGCTGGAGCGCGACCACGGGAACGTCGCCCATGAGTACTTCCTGCCTGACGGCCCCTTCGCCATCCTGCCCCTGACCGAGCGTCGGGCGAGCCTCGTCTGGACCGAGTCGACGCGCCGGGCCGAGGCGCTGAGGGACGCATCCGACGCCGCCTTCCTGTCTCACCTGCGACGCCGCTTCGGCGAGTTCCTGGGCGAGGTCACGGTCGAGGGGCCGCGTTTCGTCTATCCGCTGTCGCTGGAGCTGGCCGAGGCGCTGACGGGGCCCCGCGTCGCCTTGGTCGGGGACGCCGCCCACGGGGTGCATCCGGTGGCGGGCCAAGGCCTGAACATGGGGCTGAAGGACGTGGCCGCCCTGACCGAAGTTCTGGTCGAGGCGGCCCGGCGCGGCGAGGACCTCGGCTCCGAGGCCGTGCTCGACCGCTACCCCCGCTGGCGCCGCTTCGACAACGTGTCTCTGGCGGCCGGTTTCGACGGGTTCGTCCGGCTGTTCTCGAACGACCTGGTTCCGATCCGGCTCGCGCGCGACCTCGGCATGGCGGCGGTGAACCGCATCGCGCCGCTGAGGCGCGCCTTCATGCAGGAGGCGGGCGGCGCCGCCGGCGACCTGCCGAAACTGCTGCGCGGCGAGCTGGTCTGACGGTCAGCCGCCGACTATCTGCATGCCTAGCCATTCGGCGATCAGGGCGGGCTTGTCGGAGCCTTCGATCTCCACGGTCAGCTCGTGCTTAAGGAGCCATCGCCCGCCGCCCTTGTCCTCGGCGGACAGAAGCTTGAAACGGCCCCGCACCTTCGACCCTGCCGGCACGGGCGCCAGGAACCGTAGCTTGTCGAAGCCGTAGTTGACGCCCATCACCACCCCCTCCAGCGGCTTGACCGCGTCATACGACATGGCCGACGCGAGGCTCAGCGTCAGGAAGCCGTGGGCGATCGTGCCGCCGAACGGCGTCGCCTTCGCGGCCTCCGGATCCACGTGGATGAACTGGCGGTCCTCGGTGATGTCGGCGAAGGCGTCGATCCGCGCCTGATCCACCTCGATCCAGCGGCTGACGCCCACCTCCTGCCCGATGAGCGACGACAGGTCAGACGGTCTGGTCATGCGGCTCTCCCGGTGAAGCGATCCTCGATGATGGCCGAAAACAGGGCCGGATCAATGTTGCCGCCCGACAGCACCGCCACCGTCGTCATTCCCTTCGCCTCGACCTTGCCCGCCAGCAGCGCCGCCAGCGAGACCGCCCCGCCCGGCTCCACCACCAGCTTGAGCTGACGGAAGGCGAAGCGCACCGCCTCGGCCGCCTCGTCGTCGGTGACCGTCTCGACCCGCTCAAGCCGACGGTTGATCGGAAACGTCAGCTCGCCTGGCCGGTCAGTCATGAGGGCGTCGCAGATGGTCGGCCCCGAGACCGGCGGATGGGTCATGCGTTCGCCCGCGGCCAGCGACAGGCGCGTGTCGTCGTACCCGGCGGGCTCCACCCCGATCACCCGCGTGTCGGGCCAGCGCGCGGCCATGGCCAGATTGATCCCGGCGATCAGCCCGCCGCCGGACGCGCCGCAGATGAGCTGGTCCGCGGGACCGTCCGCCTGTTCGGTGATCTCCAGCCCCGCCGTGCCCTGGCCCTCGATGATGAAGGGATCGTCGAACGGCTTGACCAGGACCGAGCCGCGCTCGCGCGCGATCTCCGCCCCGATCGCCTCGCGGCTTTCCCGGTACCGATCATAGCTGCGCACCTCGCCGCCGAAGCTGAGCACGCCCTCGACCTTCACCTTCGGGCTGTCGGCCGGCATGACGATCAGGGCGCGGGTCCCCATCAGCTGGGCGGCCCTGGCCACGGCCTGGGCGTGGTTGCCCGAGGAATAGGCCACGACGCCGCGCCGCAACTCTCCCGCGCTCAGCCGGCTGATGCGGTTGTAGGCGCCCCGGAACTTGAAGGCCCCGGCCACCTGGAACGTCTCGCATTTCAGCAGCACCCGCCCGCCGACGCGTTCGTTCAGCGCCGGGTGCTCGATCAGCGGCGTCCGGACGGCGACGGGGGCGATCTGGCGGGCGGCGTCGAGGACGCCCTCGAAGGAGGCGGTGTGCATGGCCCCCCTTACCCCCAGCCAGGGCGTTTGCGTAGAGTGCCGGTATGGACCCGCTGATCCTCAGCCTCGACCAGGGCACCACCTCGACCCGCGCAGTCGCGTTCAGCCTGTCCGACGGCGGCAGGCTGAAGCCGGTGGCCGTGAGTCAGATCGAGTTGGCCCAGCACTACCCACGCCCCGGCTGGGTCGAGCATGACGCCGCCGAGATCTGGGCCGCCGCGCTCCAGACCTGCCGCGAGGTGGTGGACGAGGCCGGCGGGATCGCCCGGTTCGCCGCCATGGGACTGACCAACCAGCGCGAGACCGCCGTCATCTGGGACGCTGCGACCGGCGAGCCGCTCCACCGGGCCATCGTCTGGCAGGATCGCCGCACGGCCGAGACGACCCAGGCGCTCGCCGCCGCCGGGCACGAGCCCCGGGTTCAGGCGGCCACCGGCCTGATCCTTGACCCGTATTTTTCGGCGACCAAGTTCGCCTGGCTCCTGGACGCGGCGCCCGACGCGCGGTCGCGGGCGGCGAGGGGCGAGGTGCGGCTGGGCACCGTCGACGCCTGGCTGATGGACCGCCTGAGCGGAGGCCGGACCCACGTCACCGACGCCACGAACGCCGCGCGCACGAGTCTTATGGACCTTGAGAGCCTGTCCTGGCGCGGCGACCTCTGCGAGCTGTTCCGCGTGCCGGAGGCCGCCCTGCCGCGCATCCATGCCTGCGCCGGGCCGTTGGCGACCACGGCGGCCGAGATCTTCGGCCGGCCCCTGCCCGTCACCGGCTCGGCGGGGGACCAGCAGGCGGCGCTCGTCGGCCACGGCGCGCTGAAGGCCGGAGACGCCAAGATCACCTACGGAACCGGCGCCTTCCT
>JBKBUS010000088.1:0-6418 GCA_046290035.1 Brevundimonas sp. | reverse complement strand
GGCGAGTATGCGCCGACCCACTGCGACATCGTCGTGTCCGTGGGCGCGGATCGGCTGGCGGTCGTCGGCGGCAATGTGATCAACGGCGTCAGCCTGACGCTGCTGCCGCTGGTGCGGGACGAGGGCGGCCATCCCCGGCCCCTGGCCGAACAGGACCTCGCGGGGGCGCGCACGCTGTTCGCGCATTTGAGGCTCAGGGCGCCGGCCATCGAGGGCGCCGCGATCGAGGCCTCGCCGACCGTGCGCGCCTTGAACGCCCAGGTTCCAGAGCCCACCTCGGTCGAGCCGCGAGAGGCTGGCGAGGACGAGGACGGAGACGCGCGATGAAGACCCGCAAGCTGGGGGCTAACGGCCCCGAGGTCTCGGCCATCGGCCTGGGCTGCATGGGCATGAGCGCCTTCTACGGCGCGACCGACGAGGCGCAGAACCGCCAGACGCTGGACCGGGCGCTGGAGCTCGGGATCACCTTCTTCGACACCGCCGAGATGTACGGGCCGCACTTGAACGAGGAGCTGCTCGGCCGGGCCTTCGCCGGGCGCCGGGACAAGGTGTTCCTGGCTACCAAGTTCGGCATCAACTGGAACGAGGACCGCACCGCGCTGAAGGTGGACGGCAGCCCGGCGAACGTGCGGCGCGCCATCGAGGGCAGCCTGAAGCGGCTGAACACCGACCACGTCGATCTCTACTACCTGCACCGGGTCGACCCGGACACGCCGATCGAGGAGACGGTCGGCGCGATGGCGCGGCTGGTGGAGGAGGGCAAGGTCCGCTTCCTCGGCCTGTCGGAAGCCGCGCCCGAGACGCTGCGTAGGGCGCATGCCGTCCATCCGATCACCGCGCTGCAAACCGAGTACTCGCTCTGGAGCCGCGACCCGGAGGATGAGCATTTCGCCGTCTGCCGCGAGCTCGGCGTCGGCTTCGTGCCCTACAGCCCGCTGGGACGCGGCTTCCTGTCGGGCGAGATCCGTTCGATCGACGACCTGGCCGAGGACGACTTCCGCCGTTCGAACCCGCGCTTCCAGGGCGAGAACTTCCAGAAGAACCTGGACCTGGTCGAGGCGGTGAAAGTCATCGCGGCGGACAAGGGCGTGACGGCGGCGCAGCTGGCGCTCGCCTGGGTGCTGGCGCAAGGCGAGGACCTTATCCCGATCCCCGGCACCCGTCGCGTGAAGACGCTGGAGGAGAACGCCGGGGCGGTCGATCTGGAACTGACGCCAGAAGACCTTCAGCGGATCGAAGAGGTGTTCCCGAGGGACGCGGCGCAGGGGCATCGCTACACCCCGGCGGGCATGGCGGCGCTGAACCGCTAGACATCGGATCATCCGTCATCCTCGGGCTCGACCCGAGGATCAGATCTTCGGGAGGCGGCCTGGTTGGAGACAACCCGCGGCGGGTCGGTGTCTCGCCGATGTGCGGCGGACAATCCGACCCTCGGGTCAAGCCCGAGGGTAGCGGCGTGTGTTGGGGGGACGGCGTTAACCTACCTGCGCCCGGTGCCTGAGGAAGGCGTCGGCGAGAACGCAGGCGGCCATCGCCTCGACCACCGGGACGCCGCGCAGGGCCACGCAGGGGTCGTGGCGGCCCTTCGTGCGCAGATCGACCTCGTTCCCGTCGCGGTCCACGCTGCGGCGAGGCGTCAGGATCGATGAGGTCGGCTTAAAGGCGACCCGCGCGGTGATCGGCTGGCCGGTGGAGATGCCGCCCAGCACGCCGCCCGCCTTGTTCGACAGAAAGACCGGGCGGCCGTCCTCGCCCATGCGCATCTCGTCGGCGTTCTCCTCGCCGGTCAGGGCGGCGGCCCCGAAGCCCGCGCCGATCTCCACGCCCTTCACGGCGTTGATCGACATGAGGGCGGACGCCAGCTCGGCGTCCAGTTTGCCGTAGAGCGGGGCGCCCCAGCCGGCGGGGACGCCGTCGATCTCCAGCGCCACCACGGCGCCGACGGACGATCCCGCCTTGCGGACGCCGTCGAGATAGGCCTCCCACGCGGGCACGGCGTCGGTTGAGGCGGCGAAAAGCGGGTTGTCTTGGACGGCCTCGAAGTCGATCGCGTCCTCAGCCAGGCGGTGCGGACCGAGCTGGATCACCCCCGCGCGGATGCGGATCGCCGGGCCCAGCACCTTGCGCGCCACCGCGCCCGCGGCGACGCGGCTGGCGGTCTCTCGGGCCGAGGACCGGCCGCCGCCGCGATAGTCCCGCACGCCGTACTTGGCCTGATAGGTGTAGTCCGCGTGCCCGGGGCGGAAGGCGCGGGCGATCTCGCCGTAGTCCTTGGAGCGCTGGTCCTCGTTCTCGATCAGGATCGAGATCGGGGCGCCGGTGGTGACCGGGCCGTCGCCGTCGTCGAACACGCCGGACAGGATGCGGGCCGTGTCGCTTTCCTTGCGCTGGGTGACGAAGCGGCTGCCGCCGGGCTTCCGGCGATCCAGCCAGGGCTGCAGGTCGGCCTCGGTCAGCGGAAGGCCCGGCGGGCACCCGTCGACGACGCAGCCGATCGCCGGCCCGTGGCTCTCGCCCCAGGTCGTCACGCGAAACAGATGGCCGAAGGTGTTGTGCGACATGTCAGCCCCGGCTTAGGCCGCGAGGCGCTCGGAGGTCCAGACCCGGTGAAAGCGGGCGAGCAGATCCTCGGCGGCGCTGGGCGCTCCGGCTTCCGGCTCTAGCCGCACATATAGCCGCCCGGCGCGGCGCGATCCTCGAGCGGGCAGTCCCAGGTCGCGGAGGCACAGGCGCACCGGCTCCCTGAGGCCCCGTGCGACCCAAGCGTCACGGACGCCCGCGTGGGTCTCGATCTCCACCCGACCGCCTTCCTCCAGCACGCGGGGCGGGCAGGGGGCGGTCATGTAGACGTCGTCGCCGACCACGGTCAGGCCGCCGCCGGAGCGGATCACGGCGGGCAGATACAGGTCCTCGCCATGCGGCCCGGCGCCCTGAAGCCGGATGCTGTCGCCGGTGCGCACGCCTGGAGGCAGCATGACGCGGATGCGGCGACCGGCTGGCAGCCGGGCTTCGAGGACGCCGCCATAGAGGGCCTGGGGCGGCGTCAGGCCGAGCGTCGGCGGCTTCGGCGCCGCCGCTTTCGGAGAGGGCAGGACCAGCTGGGGCGCATCGGCGAGCAGAAGGTCGCGGGCGACGATCGCGGCGCGCAGGGCGGCGTCGTCGCCGAGCAGCACGGCCGCCTTGGCCGCCTTGCGGAAGGCCGGACCGATCGCGTCACGACCGGCGGCCTCGGCGAGGCCGAGCCGGGCGCGGGCGTCCTTGAGCGTCATCGAGCCGTCCATGGCGTCTACGAACGCCGATCATGGTCAAGGCCGGGTTAACCGCGACAGTCCACCGCTCGCGCCCGGCTCGCGGCGGCGCTATGGACGGGCCATGAGCGACCCGGTCATTCCCCCCAGCCCGACCCGCGAAGAGTATGCGCGCGACTACGCCGCCGCCCTGGCCCGCAACGGGGACGAGGGAATCTTCCAGCGGACCGACCCCATTCCCCTGTTCATCGAGTGGCTGGCCGACGCCCGGGCGCACGAGATCAACGATTCCAACGCCATGGCTCTGGCCACCGTGGACGACGCCGGGCTGCCGGACTGCCGCATGGTGCTGCTGAAGGACGTCGATGAGCGCGGCTTCACCTTCTACTCGAACCGCGAGAGCGCGAAGGGCGAGCAGATCCGGGCCCGCCCGCAGGCGGCGCTGCTGTTCCACTGGAAGTCGCTGCGCCGGCAGGTGCGCGTGCGCGGCCCGCTGACCGAGGTGTCGCCGCAGGAGGCCGACGCCTATTTCGCCAGCCGGGCGCGCGAGAGCCGGATCGGGGCCTGGGCCTCGGATCAGTCGCGGCCGCTGGACAGCCGCGAGGCGCTGGAGGCCGCCGTCGCGCGCGAGGCCGGACGCTTCGAGGGCGTCGAGCCGCCGCGTCCGCCCCACTGGATCGGCTGGCGGTTGGCCCCGGTGCAGATCGAGTTCTGGCGCGACCGGCCGTTCCGGCTGCACGACCGGCTGCGGTTCGACCGGGCCGGCGAGGGCTGGACCGCGACCCGCCTTTATCCCTGAGCGGCGCCGTACCGCGCCAGGAAGGTCTCCACGGCGTCATCGGCGATGGCCTCGACGGCCCGCTGGGGCCGCACCTCGTCGCCGGTGACGAGGGGGACGAAAATGATCGGATGCTCGATCATGCCCAGCAGCTGGCCGGCGGCCCAGGCGGGCTTGGGCACCCTGAGCTCGCCGGCGGCGGTGAGCTGGGCCAGCACCTGCATCAGCGCCAGGCCGAAGTCCTTGCGGCCCTTGTCGAAGAAGCGGCGCGACAGAGGCTCGAACCGTCGCCGCTCGGCCATGACCAGGCGGAAGACCTGGCGCACGTACGGATCGGCCATGAAGGCCGCGTAGGTGTAGGCGAACGTCGTCAGCTGCTCCCGCGCCGAGCCGGGCGGGATCTGCACGCGCCCCATCCGTTGCAGGAAGTCCTCGGAGGCGTGCTCGACGACCGCCTGAAACAGCTCGTCCTTGCCCGGATAGAGGCCGTAGAGGGTGGCGGTCGAGACCTGCGCCTCCCGGGCGATCGGCTCCATGCCCGTGTTGGCGTAACCCTTCGCCAGGAAGTGGCGCCGCGCCGTCCGGAGAATGTCCTCGCGGCGATGATCTTCGGTCTTGGTCAGCATTCCCCCCTCCGGGGAAAATGATCAGGCGCCCCGAGGTCCCGCGCAAGGGTCGGATCGGAGGGGAGCGAACACGGGGTGCGCCAGAACCGGGGCCAGCAGCCGCGTCACCGCGTCAGCGTCGGTCAGACGCACGGCGGCCGTCGCGTCCGCCACGATGAAGTCCGCCAGGGCGCGCGAGGGTTCGGTGAAGCGTTCGTGGCCGGGCCGGACGGTCTTCAGATACTGCTCGATCACCGACTGCGCCGTGCGGCCCCGCTCGGCCTGATCGCGCAGCAGCCGCCGGATGAACCGGATGTCGGCCGGGGTGTCGACGTAGACCTTGAGATCGAACAACGCCGCGACCGAGGGCGTCGCCAGGCAGTGGGTCCCTTCCAGGACCACGAGGTCGCAGGCCGGGACGGCGTTGCCCGGCGTGGCGCGCCGGTGGGTCACGAAGTCATAGTCCGGCGCCTCGACCGGTCGCCCGGACTTCAGCGTCGCCAGATGCTCGGCCATCAAGCCGTGGTCGCGCGCCGCCACGTCGTCGAAGTCGAAGGCCAGAGGATCGAAGTCGGGAAGGCCGCCGGCGTCGAGATAGTACCAGTCCTCGCGCACCAGGGTGGCCCGGCCCGGCGGCAGGGCGGCGATCAGGGCCTCGGCGAGGGTGCTCTTGCCGGAGCCGGAGCCGCCGGTGATGGCGATGAGACGGGGCATGGCGCCCCCTTAGCCGCCCGCGCCGATGCGGCAAAGGCGCCGGGCCGGGTTCCGTTGCTTATCGCTGTTCACCTCGGTAGCTTGGGCGAAACGGCCTTCAGAGCCGCAACATCTTGAGGAACGCCATGCTGGGATTGATGCAGGACTGGCCGCTGACGGTCGACAAGATCCTCGACCACGCGAAGCACTGGCATCCCGATCGGGAGGTGGTGACCCGGTCGGTCGAGGGGCCGATCGTGCGCGCGACCTATTCGGAGATTCACGGCCGCGCCAAGCGCGTGTCGAAGGTGCTGAAGGGCTGGGACGTGAAGGTCGGCGACCGGATCGCGACGCTGGCCTGGAACACCGGCCGGCACATCGAGGCCTGGTACGGCATCATGGGCGTCGGCGCGGTCTGCCACACCCTGAACCCGCGCCTGTTCCCGGAACAGCTGATCTACATCATCAACCACGCCGAAGACCGGATCATCTTCGTCGACCTGACCTTCGTGCCCCTGCTGGAGGCCATCCTGCCGCACTGCCCGACCGTGGAGCGGGTGGTGGTGATGACCGACGCCCTGCATATGCCGGACACCAAGCTGCCGAAGGCGGACTGCTACGAGGCCCTGCTGGACGGCGCATCCGAGGACTGCGCCTGGGGCGGGTTCGACGAACAGACCGCCTGCGGCCTCTGCTACACCTCGGGCACCACGGGGAACCCGAAGGGCGTCCTGTATTCGCACCGGTCGAACTTCATTCACACCCTGCTCGGCATGCAATCCACGGTCCTGGGGCCGTCGCCCAAGGAAGTCATCCTGCCGGTTGTGCCGATGTTCCACGCCAACGCCTGGGGCATCGCCTTCGCCGGTCCGGCCTCGGGCGCCAAGCTGGTCATGCCGGGCGCGCGGATGGACGGCGCGGCCATCTATGAGCTGATCGAGACCGAGGGGGTCACCTTCTCGGCCGCCGTGCCGACGGTCTGGCAGCTGCTGCTGGCCCACCTTCGCGAGCACAATCTGAAGATTCCCACGGTCAAGCGCGTGCTGATCGGCGGCTCGGCCGTGCCCGAAAGCCTGATCCGCGCCTTCAACGAC
>JBKBUS010000087.1:5862-6420 GCA_046290035.1 Brevundimonas sp. | reverse complement strand
GCCGGCGCCCTTGGCGTCGTTGGGACGGAAGGACTTGCCTTCGCTCATCGCCATCATGGCGTTCTGGACGCCGACCAGGCGCGTCAGGCGCTGGGTGCCGCCGCCGCCGGGGAACAGGCCGACCTTGATCTCGGGCAGGCCCAGCTGGATCTTCGGGTTGTCGCCGACCACGCGGTAGTGGCACGCCAGGGTGAGTTCCAGCCCGCCGCCCAGCGCCAGGCCGTTGATCGCGGCTGCCACCGGCTTGCCGCAGGTCTCGAGCGCCCTGAGCGCCCCGTTCAGCCGCCAGCCGGCGTCGAAAGCGTCCTGCAAGGAACCGCCCGTCAGCATGCCCGCCGCCATGTCGCCCAAGTCCGCGCCGGCGCAGAAGCCGGACGCCTTGCCTGACGTCAGGACCGCGCCCTTGATGGCGTCGTCGGACTTGATGCGCTCGACCACCTGCGGGATCTCGGCCATCACGCCCGAGGTCAGGGTGTTCATCGACCGGCCCGGCACGTCGAAGGTGACGAGGGCGATTCCGTCGGCGTCGACGTTGATCTTGAAGTTTTCCATGTCGTT
>JBKBUS010000087.1:0-5852 GCA_046290035.1 Brevundimonas sp. | reverse complement strand
CCCGGGCCGGGGGGGTGGGGGAAGCCGGAAGCTCCGGCGCTTGGGTCGCCCCCTAAGTCAGCTTCGCTGACAGCTCCCCCGAGGGGGGAGCAATGCGAAAGTTAAACCCGCTCGATCACCGTGGCGGTGCCCATGCCGCCGCCGATGCACAGGGTGATCAGGGCGGTCTCCTTGTCCGAGCGCTCCAGCTCGTCCAGCACCACGCCGGTGATCATGGCCCCGGTGGCGCCCAGCGGGTGACCCATGGCGATGGCGCCGCCGCAGACGTTGATCTGGTCGTGCGGGATGTCCAGCGCCTGCATGAAGCGCAGCACCACGGCGGCGAAGGCTTCGTTCAGCTCCCACAGGTCGATGTCCGACTTGGACATGCCGAGCTTGCCGAGCAGCTTCTTGGCCACGAACTCAGGCCCCGTCAGCATGATCGACGGCTCCGACCCGATCGAGGCCGCGCCCCGGATCTTCGCGCGGGGCTTCAGGCCAAGGGCCTTGCCGGCCTCCAGCGAGCCGATCAGAACGCCCGCCGAACCGTCGACGATGCCCGAGCTGTTGCCGGGGGTGTGGACGTGATTGACGCGCTCGACCTCGGGGTAGCGCTGGTTGATCACGGCGTCGAAGGCCATCTCGCCCATCATGGCGAACGACGGGTTGAGCGCGCCCAGCGTCTGCATGTCCGTGTTCGGACGGATCGTCTCGTCGTGGTCTAGGATGGTCAGCCCCAGCTGATCCTTGACCGGCACGACCGAGTTCTTGAACCGGCCCTCGGCCCAGCTCTTCGCCGAGCGCTTGTGGCTCTCAACCGCATAGGCGTCGACGTCGTCGCGGGAAAAGCCCCACTTGGACGCGATCATGTCGGCCGAGACCCCCTGCGGCACGAAATAGGTCGGGAACGCCGACGACGGATCGACCGGCCAGGCCCCGCCGTCCGAGCCCATCGGCACGCGGCTCATGGCCTCGACCCCGCCCCCGACGGCGAAGTCGGCCTCGCCAGCCTTCACCTTGGCCGCCGCCATGTTCACGGCCTCCAGGCCCGAGGCGCAGAAACGGTTGATCTGCACGCCCGCCGTGGTCTGAGCCCAGCCCGCGTTCAGCACGGCGGTGCGGGCGATGTCGGCGCCCTGTTCGCCCACCGGCGAGACGCAGCCCAGGATCACGTCGTCCACCCGCGAGGTGTCCAGCCCGTTCCGGTCGCGGAGCGCCTCCAGCACCTGGGTGGCCAGCGACAGGGCGGTGATCTCGTGCAGCGAGCCGTCCTTCTTGCCCTTGCCGCGCGGCGTGCGCACGGCGTCGTAGATGTAGGCGTCGGTCATTGGGTCGGTCTCCAATCAGGACGGTTTGCAGGCTCGGGGCCAAGAACCCTACGTTTACGTCAACGTCAAGTATCGAGTTCGTGACCAGCCCTCGTCGATCAAGGGCTGAGGCGCTGATGGGTTCAGCCGAAAACGAAAAAGGCCGCCGCGACGCGCGCGACGGCCTTCTCCAGCCCGACAAACGTCAAGCGGCGCGGGAGGCGACCCAGTCGTTGATGACCCGCTCCAGCACCGTCAGCGGCACGCCGCCGGCGTTCAGGCCGGTGTCATGGAAGCCCTTGATGTCGAAGCGGTCGCCCAGGCGCGCCTTGGCGGCTTCGCGCAGCGCCACCCACTTCACGTGGCCGACCTTGTAGCTGCAGGCCTGACCCGGCCAGACGCAATAGCGCTCTACCTCGGTGGCGATGCTGGACTCCTGGTCGCCCAGGGTGTCGACCATGTAGCGGATGCCCTGCTCGCGGCTCCAGCGCTTGGAATGCAGGCCCGTGTCGACCACCAGGCGCGCGGCGCGGAACATCAGCGACTGCAGATAGCCGACCTCGCCGGCCGGGTTGTCGGCATAGACCCCCATCTCGTCGGCCAGTTGCTCCGCGTAGAGCCCCCAGCCCTCGGAATAGGCGGAGAAGCCGAGCACCTTCATCAGAAGCGGCGTGTCCGGTCGCTCCTGCTGCAGGGCGATCTGGTGGTGATGGCCCGGCGAGGCCTCATGATAGGTCAGGGTCGGCAGGGTAAAGCGCGGCCACTCGGCCGTGTCGCGCAGGTTGATGTAGTAGGCCCCCGGCCGCGAACCGTCGAGCGTCGGGCTCTGGTAGTAGCCGCCCGGCGCGCCGGCCTCGATCGTCGTGGGCACGCGCCGGATTTCGACCGCAGAGGTCGGGATGCGACCGAAGTATTCCGGCAGCCGACGGTCCATATCCGCCATCTGGGCGTTCAGGTCGGCCAGCAGCTGGGCCTTGCCCTCGTCGGTGTTGGGATAGAGCTGGGCCGGGTCGCGGCCCAGCGCGGCGATACGTTCGCCCACCGTGCCCTGGGTCATGCCCAGCCGGCGCAAAGCCTGGTCCGCGCGCGCGGACAGCTCGGCGATCTGGTCCAGGCCGAGCTGATGTATCTCGTCGGCCGACATCGTCGAGGTCGTGAAATAGCGCAGGCCGAAGTCGTAGTAGGCGTCGCCCTGGGGCAAACGCCAAACGCCCGCGTCGTGGGTGGCGTTCGGACGAACCTCGCGCAGCGCCGCCGCTTGCCGCTCGAGCGCCGGATAGACCTCGGCCGCCACGATCGCGGCGGCGCGCGCACCCCAGTCGCCATCGATGTTCGCCTCGCCCGCGCGGCGCGCCACCGAGCGCGACAGCACCGAGTCCGCCGCCGGCGTGCTGGTGAGGGCCGCCATCTGGGTCAGGGTCTTGTCGATGACGAAGTCCGGCGGCACGGCGCCGCGCGCCATCTCGGCCCGCATCCGCTCCGTCTCCTGATCCAGCGCCACGGCGAAAGCCGAGACGCGAGATAGGTAGGCTTCCGCGTCCTCGCGCGTCTCGATGGAATGCTGGCTGTCCAGGAAGTCCGGGATCGCCTGATACGAACCCGTCAGCTGGCTGACGACGTAGGGCGAGGGGAAAAAGCCGCCGCCGTAGGGGATGTCGTAGCCCGACAGCACGGTGTCGCCGAAGAACTCCAGCGTGTCGTAGTAGATCTGGTCCTGAGACGACATGGCGGCGCGGTCCAGCGCCTTCAACTGGCTGATCGCGCCCCTGAACTTGACCTTGTCGGCCTCCACCTTAGTGGCGGAGCGGTCGTCGAGACGGGCCTTCATCGGCGCGTTCGGCCCCTTGTCCAGGCCCAGAGACGTCAGCGTTTCCGGCGAGCTGAGAAGCTGCTCCTGAACGATGGCGTCCATCAGGGCGTGCAACCCGGCCCCCGCGTCCTGGCGTACGGCGGCCAGCACGGGCGCGCCTGTGGCGGCGAGTCCCGCGCCGGCGGCGGCGGTCATCAGAAGTCGGCGGCGGTCGATCATGGCAGGTCTCCGGGAAATGTCGTTGAGGCTTGGGCCGTATCGAGGTTCAGTTCGCAGGGGCGGCGTCCCCGCCGAGCCAAGCGCGGCGGAACGCGAGCTGGGAGGCCGTTACTTCGCCGCCGCCGGCCTCGATGCGCTGCAGGTGGAAAGCGGGATCGGCGACGAAGGTCATGCGACCGGATCCCTCGACGCCACGGCGGATGAATCGGACCTCGACCTCGTCGCCCGGACGCGCGTCGGTGATCACGCGGCTCCAGTCAGCCTGACTGTCGATGGCGAGGCCGCCGACGGAAATGATCTCATCGCCCCTGTCCAGGCCGAGCGCGTAGATCGGCGTGCCCGGCGCGGCGGCCCCGCCCAGGGTGGCCACGTCATTCGCGAACTGCAGCGGAACCGGACCGGCCCACGCCCGGCCGGGATTCCTCGCCACGACGGCGACGCCGGCCTGACCCAGCAGCGCCGCGAAATCGGGCAGTTCGCTGCGGCGGATCCAGCGATCGAAGACGTCGCGCGCAAACGCCGCGTCGCCGGTCACGTCCGCCAGCGCCCGCTCCAGATCAGCCGGCGTGTAGGGCCGTTCGGCCAGCCCGTGGCGGGTCCACATCAGGCGCATGTAGTCGTCCAGCGTCACGCCGGGAAAGCGCTCCCGCAGCGTCAGGTCCAGACCCATCGCGATCACCGCGCCATAGGGGTAGTAGCTGGCGAAGATGTTGGCGTTGGTCGGATCGATCGAGGTCGCCGCATCGACGAAGGGCGCCCGCAGACTCATCTCCTGCGGACCGCCGTAGGCGCGCGCCGGATTGTTGACGATGAAGTTCAGCTGGCCGCCGACCTCCTCCAGGAACGCATCTACGCTGTCGACCCCCGCGCGCCGGACCGTCAGCGGGCCGTAGTAGCTCGTGAACCCCTCGGCGAACCACAGCGAGGGGGTGGGGTCGGCCTGGGTGAAATCAAATGGCTCAAGCTCAGCCGGGCGGATGCGTTCCACGTTCCAGGCATGGAAGAACTCGTGGCTCAGGGTGCCGATCTGGCCATAGTCGGCCTCGGCCAGCCCGCGCGGGGTGCTGATGACGGTGGAGTTGCGATGCTCCATCCCATCGCCGCTGATCCACGGCACATAGTCGGCGATGAAGGTGTAGGTCCCGAAGTCGAAGTCGGGCACGTCGCCGAAGACGGCGATCTGGGCGTCCACGACCCGACGCGCACGGGCGGCGAATTCGTCGGCTTCGGTCTCGCTCCCGAGATGATGCAGGGCGATGCGGATGGTGCGGGGTACGCCCGCGTCGTCCACCTGCCATTCCCGGACGGTGTGGTTCGACACCTCGATGGGGCTGTCCATCAGGTACTGAAAGCTGGGCGCGGTGAAGACGTCCGGGTCCTCGGTCGGGGCCAGCTGGGTCGCCACGCGCCAGCTCGCGTCCGGGCGACGGAACCGCAGGCGCGCGGCGCGCTCGTCATGCCCTTCGGCCCACATCAGGCTGGCCGGCGCATTCAGCCGCGCATGGCTGGGATCGATCTGGGCATAGGTCCCGTCACCCCGGTCGGCCCACAGCGTGTAGGCGACCGTGACCGTCCCGCCGTGGCTTGGAACGGTCCAGGAATAGGGCTCGGTGCGCTCGATCGGCAGCGCCCGACCGGCGCCGTCGCTCGCGGTGACGGAGTAGACGTTCTTGGCGAACTCGTGAATGGCGTAGCGTCCCGGCGACGAGCGAGACATGCGGAATCGGACCGGGCCGGGCTCCAGGCCGCGATAGGTGACGGTGATCCGCGCTTCGCGGTGGGCGGCATTGTCGAAGCTGAGCTCGTATTCAACCGGGGGCGGCGTCTGGGCCCAGGCCGGCTGGCCGAAGAGCAGAGCCGCCGCGACAGCCGTCGAACCGAGTAAGCGCATCCGAAACCCCTCCAACCAGAAGGGCGCGACCGTCGCTCGTGGCGAGGCGGCTGGCAAGTTACGAAGCGGTCAGGCGGCGCGCAGCTCCTGCTTGACCCGTTCGGCCAGGGTCTTGATGTCCAGCGGCTTCGGCAGGAACGAGACGCCGGTCTCGTCGGCCAGCAGGTCGGAGAAGTCGCTTTCCGCATAGCCGGAGATGAACATCACCGGCGCGTCGCCCAGGTACGGCCGAGCCTTCTTGAGCAGGGACGGCCCGTCCAGCCCCGGCATGATGACGTCGGAGATGAGCATGTCGATCTGACCCGCGTGCTCCTCGGCGAGCGCCAGCGCCTCCTCGCCGTCGGCGGCCTCGATGACCTCGTAGCCCCGCTGGCGCAGCAACCGCGCGGCGATGCCGCGCACGGCGGCCTCGTCCTCGACGAACAGGATGCGGCCGGCCCCCGACAGGTCGCGCGGCGCCTTGGCGGCCTTGACCTCGACCGGCGCCGCTTCGGCCAGCTCCGCCTCGCCCGCGGCCGGCAGGAAGATGCGGAACACCGCGCCCGCGCCCTCCTGGTTGGCCACGTTGATGTGCCCGCCGGCTTGCTCGACGATGCCATAGACCGTGGCCAGGCCCATGCCGGTGCCCTCGTTCACCGCCTTGGTG
>JBKBUS010000086.1:0-6540 GCA_046290035.1 Brevundimonas sp. | reverse complement strand
ACCACGCCGCCCAGAATGTTGCGGATGGTGCCGTTGGGCGACTTCCACATCTTCTTCAGGCCGAACTCCTTCACCCGGGCCTCGTCCGGAGTGATGGTCGCGCACTTCACGCCGACGCCGTGCTTCTGGATCGCGTGCGCCGCGTCGATCGTCACCTGATCGTCGGTGGCGTCGCGGTTCTCCATGCCCAGATCGTAATAGTCGAGCTCAAGGTCGAGGAACGGGAAGACCAGCTTGTCCTTGATCATCTGCCAGATGATCCGGGTCATCTCGTCGCCGTCGATGTCCACGATGGGGTTGTCGACCTTGATCTTGGCCATGAGCGCGTCCTGTGTTTCGGGGTGGTTCGATGTCGGCGGGCGGTATAGCGGCGCCTGCCGTTTGGCGCAAAGCGCTTCCGCCGAGCCCGTTCACCCTGCCCGCAAATGGTCGCAGGCGTTAAGCCGAACCTGTTCGCACCCCGGAGGTTTCAGTCCGCGGCGAGCGCGCGAACGCATTGAGATCACGAAAGAATGGACGATGACACCCGGGCGCTGGCCGAGCGCTGGCTGCTGACCTTCTGCGAGGCGCCGCCCCTGCTGGATGCGGAACTGATGCGAGCGGTGCTCGCTGATCACGAGCGACAGAACCAGGAGCGCGCAGAATGACCGAGAAGACCTTCAAGGCCGGCGACAAGGTCAGGTGGGACCACAGCCAGGGCACGACGACGGGACATGTCGAGAAGAAGCTGACCTCGAAGACCCGGATCAAGGGGCACGTCGTCAAGGCGTCGAAGGATCACCCCGAATATCTGGTCAAGAGCGACAAGACCGGGGCCAAGGCGGCGCACCGGCCGGAGGAGCTCAGAAAAGCTTGAAGGACGGCTCCTGACGGAGCCGTCCTCAGGGCTTTCAGCGGGGATCGCGCTGCTCGGCGTAGGCGGCGTTGGACTGCACCAGGCGGGCGTACTCGCGCTCGGTCATGCAGCGTGGAGCCTGCCAGGTCACGTCGTCGCGACGCGCCGCCAGCACGTCCTCGGCGGTCATGAACACCGGCGCCTGACCATGCTGGCGCTCGAAGGCGGCGCGGGTCTCGCTATCGGCGGCGCAGATGTAGAGCGCGCGCGGCGGCGTCCGTTGCTCGGCCTGTTGTCCCGGCCCCGCGCCCTGGCGCGCCTGCAGCGGATCGCCGGCGAACGCGGGCGTGGCGGCGGAAAGGACGAGAGCGGCCGCTAGGGCCCGAGCGGTGATGTTCATTTCTGTTCGACTGCGCCTCCCAGCGCTCATCTGATGGGCCGGAAACATTCCGAACCCTGAGCGAATAATGCGCGCTTCCCGGCTGTTGTAAAGTTTTTATGACGAATGCGCGTCAGATTCGTCACAGGCAGGGCCTCCAGAGGAACACAGGGCGCTTGATTTCAGCAGGCTTCACCGCTTGAACGCGCGCATGACCGTCCTCTCGCGACGCGCCACCCTGGCCGCCGTGTCGGCCGGCGCAGGCCTTGCGGCCTGTTCGCCGCTGGCGGCCCTGAACGCGCTGGGCCCCCGCGACCGGGGAGCGCGCCGGGTGGCCCGCGGGATCGCCTATGGTCCCGACGCCCGCCAGGCGCTCGACGTGTTCGCCCCTACGTCCCCCGGGCCCTGGCCGGTCGTGGTTTTCTTCTACGGCGGTGGCTGGGATTCAGGCTCCAGGGATTTGTACGCCTGGGCGGCGCAGGCGATCTCGGCGCGAGGGTTCGTGGTCGCCCTGCCGGACTACCGGCTCGTGCCCGACGTGCATTTCCCGGCCTTTATCGAGGACGCGGCCGCCGCTACGGCGAGGGCCGCCGAGGTGGCCGGAGAGTTCGGCGGCGATCCGGCTCGTCTAGGTGTCGCGGGCCACTCCGCCGGGGCGCATCTTGCGATGATGATCACGCTGGACCGGCGCTACATGGCCGCTGTCGAGCGACCCGAACTGATCCGCGCGGCGGCCGGCCTGGCAGGCCCCTACGAGTTCCTGCCGCTCAGCGTGCCAGCGGCGGTGAACGCCTTCGGCCGCGCGCCCGACCCGTTGCAGACCCAGCCCGTCGCCTTCGCCCGCCCCGACGCGCCGCCGATCTGGATCGGGCATGGGGCCCCGGATACGACCGTCCACGTCGACGACGCCTATCTGCTGGACCAGGCGATGAAGGCGGCGGGCGGACGGTCGGAGCTGAAGATCTATCCCGACCTGTCGCACACCGAAATCGTCGCCGCCCTGTCGCCGCTGTTCAGGGGCAAGGCTCCCGTGCTGGCGGACATGACGGACTTCCTGCGTCGCACCCTCGCCTGACGTCTCGCCAAAAGCCCGGCGCGCCGTTAAGGGAGGCCATGTCAGAGAGCCTCACTCCCCAGGCGGCGCTGGACCGCCTCAACGACCGCTACGCCGCCGCCGTCGCGGCGCTTCGCCAGGCGGTTCGCCTCTTTATCAACGACGGGACCCGGCCCGAAGCCCGCGCGCGCGCCGAAGGCCTGTTCAGCTATCCGCTGCTGCGGGTCGAATGGTGGGGCGACACCCCGCCGCCGCCGCAGGGACGCTCCTACGCCCGCCTGTCGAAGCCCGGCGTCTACGAGACCACGGTCACACGCCCCGATCTGTACCGCGACTATCTGATCGAGCAGCTTGAGCTGCTGGTCCAGGACTACGGCGCGCGGATCAGCGTGAATGCGTCGGATCAGGAGATCCCGTTCCCCTATGTCATGGACGGGGCCGAGGTGGCGCTGGACGCCAGCCAAACCGCCGACATCGCGCGCTACTTCCCGACGACGGACCTCGCCCATATCGGCGACGAGATCGCCGACGGCTTCGTCGATCCGCTCGCCGACGCCTTTCCCCTGTCGCACTTCGACGGGCTCAGGACCGACTTCTCGCTGGCCCGGTTGAGGCACTACACGGGCACGCCGGTCGAGGACGTGCAGTCCTTCATCCTGTTCACAAACTACCACCGATACGTCGACGAGTTCGTGCGTTGGGCGACCGCCCAGTTGCAGGACCCGAACAGCCCCTATCAGACGCTCAGCTGCGCCGGCGGCGCGGTGATCACCCGCGACACCCCCGATCCCGAGCAGGCGGTGATGGACGCCGCCTGGCGCAAGCATCAGATGCCGGCCTATCACCTGACCGCGCCGGGCTGGCGCGGCATCAGCCTGGTCAACATCGGAGTGGGGCCGTCGAACGCCAAGACGATCTGCGACCACCTGGCGGTCACGCGCCCGCACGCCTGGCTGATGATCGGCCACTGCGGGGGCCTTCGTCCCACCCAGCGGATCGGCGATTATGTGCTGGCCCACGCTTATCTCAGGGACGACCACGTGCTGGACGACGTCCTGCCGCCGGAAATCCCGATCCCGCCGATCGCGGAGGTGCAGCAGGCCCTGCAGCGCGCCGCCGAGATCACGACGGGCGAGGACCGCGACACCCTGAAGCGGCGCCTGCGCACGGGTACGGTGGTGACCACCGACGACCGGAACTGGGAGCTGCGCTACTCCCACTCGGCCCTGCGCTTCAACCAGAGCCGGGCCGTCGCCATCGACATGGAAAGCGCCACCATCGCCGCCCAGGGCTATCGCTTCCGCGTGCCCTACGGGACGCTGCTGTGCGTCTCGGACAAGCCGCTGCACGGGGAGATCAAACTGCCGGGTCAGGCGAACCGGTTCTATGAGGGCGCGATTTCCGAGCACCTGCAGATCGGCATCGCCGCCGTGGACGTCCTGCGAGACGAGGGTCAGCGCCTGCACAGCCGCAAGCTGCGGGCCTTCGACGAGCCGCCATTCAGATAAAGCACTTTACATTGTAAAGTACATTGCGTATGTCTCCCTTCATCAAGGGAGACACATCCATGACACGCGACCAGCTTCAATCCGTTCATGACGACATCGCCTACATGCGCGCGATGGCCCAGGAGGGCCGCAGGGCGCCTCTACTAGGCGGGTCCATCCTGATCGCCGCCGGCGGCATCTTCGGCTCGGCCTCGATCGTCCACTACGCCATCGAAACCGGCGTGCTGGCGCTTTCCCCCGTCGCCTACGCCTGGCTCTGGGGTGCGGCGTTCCTGGTCTTCATCGTGTCGCTAAATGTGCTGCAGCGGCGGATCGGGAAGCTGCCGGGCGCGACGAGCCTGGCCAATCGCGCGGCCGGTACGGCCTGGATGGGCGTCGGGCTGGTGATCTTCACAGCATCGATATCCATGGCCGTTCTCGCCTGGAAGTCCGGATCCGAGACAACGTTCATGCTGTTCCCCTCGCTGATCTTTGCTGTCTATGGCGCGGGCTGGGCGGTGTCGGCGACCGTGTCCGGCGTGAAGTGGCAGTGGTGGCTGGCCGTCGCGGCCTGGATCGCGGCCCCCGGTATCGCCTTCCTGGCCGGAGAGCCCAGCCTGTGGCTGGCCTATGCGGCGGGCCTGTTCGCCTTCGCCATGCTGCCCGGCTTCCAGCTGGTGCGGCAGCAGCCGAGCCTCGTGGTCTGATGGCCGACGATTTCGACATCGGGCGGCTGGACGAGGTGATCCACGGCCGCGTCCGGCTGGGCATCATGGCCTTCCTCTCGACCGCCGAGACGGCCGACTTCGCCACCCTGAAAGCCAAGCTGGAGCTGACCGACGGCAATCTGTCGGTCCATCTGAGGAAGCTCGAGGACGCCGGCTTCGTCGAGGTCCAGAAGAGCTTTCAGGACCGCAAGCCCGTGACCCGGGCGAAGATGACCGAGGCGGGCCGGGACGCCTTCATCGCCTACCTCGACGCCATGGCGACGCTGGTGAAGAGCTGAGGCGATCCGGCGGCTGGTCAGGCGGGCGCGTGGCTCTATAGAGGGGCCATGCGCCTGATCCCGTTCGAAGCCGTCGACAACTTTCGTGACTATGGCGACTACGCCACCGCGGCCGGGCGGCGCATCCGTCCGGGGCGCCTCTACCGCTCCGCTCACCACGCGCGCGCCACCGACGCGGACCTGGAGCGGCTGAAGGCGATGGACGTAGGCGTGGTGGTGGACCTGCGCCGCCCCAGCGAACGCCTGCAGCAGCCGTCACGGCGGCATGCCGGCTTCTCGGCCCTGTTGATCGAGAGCGACGAGGACGACGGCGGCGAGGCCCCGCACATCACCTTTCTGAAGACCCAGGACCTGACGCCGGACTCCGGACGCCGGTTCATGACGGCGACCTATCGCGAACTGCCCTTCGTTCCGGCCCACGTCGACATGTTCCGCCGCTATTTTCAGGCGGTCGCCGACAGCGAGCGGCCGGTCGTCATCCATTGCGCGGCTGGGAAGGACCGCACCGGCATGCTGGCGGCGGTCACCCACCATGTGCTCGGCGTCAGCCACGACGACCTGATCGAGGACTATCTGCTGACCAACACCGCGGTCGATCTGGCCGCGCGCGCGCCGAAGATCGCCGAGCAGCTGAAGGCCTTCACCGGCCGCGAGGCGTCGCACGACGCGGTGGTCGCCTTCCTGGGCGTCGAGGCGGCCTATCTGGACGCCGCCTTCGACGAAATGCGGGCGCGCTGCGGCGGGCTGGACGGCTATGTGGACCGGGTGCTCGGCATCGACGCGGCGATGCGGGACCGGATCGCGGAGCGGCTGACGGCGTGATCGGCCCGGTCGATTTCGTCGGCCTGGAGCATGTCGCCATCGCCGAGGCGCCATGGCGTCAGCCGCTGGATGTCCTGGCGGGGTTGGCGGATCGCGACGGCGTCGTCGGGCTGATCTCGGACGGCGGTCCGGAGGGGCGCTGGTCCTTCGTCATGGCCGGGCCCGACCGGGCGGTCGTCCAGGTGCCGGACGGCGCGCCGGGCTACGCCTCGCTAAGGGACCTGCCGCTGAAACCTGGGCCGGGAGGCCCCCTTCCCCCCTTCGCGGGCGGCTGGGTCGGGGTGGCGAGCTATGACCTGGGCGCCCGCCGACTGATCGGGCGGTCCGGCGGCGGCTGGCCGGATCTGATCCTCATGCGGTTCTCGGCGGTCGTCGCCTTCGACCATGCGTCCAGGCGGGCGATCCGGATCGGCCGCGGTTCGGATGCGGTCTCGTCCCAGGCGGCGCTGGCGGCGAGCGACGGCTGGCTGAGCGCGGCGAACCCGGCCGACCCGCCGCCTCCACCGGCGGCGAGTTGGCGCGAAGCATCGCCGTCCAGCGCCTATCGCGCTGCCGTCGCCGACGTCGTCCGCCGCATCGGCGAAGGCGAGCTGTTCCAGGCCAACATCGGGCGCGTCTTCGAAGGCCGGCTGTCGGCGGGCCGCGACCCGTTCGACGTCTTCCTTCGCTCGGCCCTCAGCGGCCCGGCGCCATACGCAGCTTGGCTGCGGTTCGGCGATCGCGCGCTCGTCTCGAACTCGCCGGAGCGGTTCCTCCGCCTGGATGACGCAGGACGACTGGAGGCGCTGCCGATCAAGGGGACGGCGCCCCGGGGCCTGACGCCTGAGGACGACGCGGCCAGCGCCGCCCGCCTGCTGGCGAGCGCCAAGGATCGCGCCGAGAACCTGATGATCGTCGACCTGATGCGCAACGACCTGGCCCGGGTGTCGGAAGCGGGCGGCGTGACGGTGGCGGAGC
>JBKBUS010000085.1:0-6548 GCA_046290035.1 Brevundimonas sp. | reverse complement strand
ACGCGGCGCCGGAGGAGATCGGCGGCGTGAAGCTCATCGCGCGCGTGCTGGACTGCGTCGACGGCAAGGGTCTGCGCGTCGTGGCCGAGGACATCAGGAAGCAGGTCGGCTCCGGCGTGGTGGCCCTGATCGGCGTCACCGACGGCAAGGCGGCGGTCACTGTCGCGGCCACCTCGGACATGGCGGGCCGCCTCAACGCGGCCGACCTGGCCCGGGCGGCGGTATTGGCCATGGGCGGCCAGGGCGCGGGCGGCAAGCCGGACTTCGCCCAGGGCGGCGCGCCCGACGGATCGAAGGCCGAGGCCGGTCTGCAAGCCATCCGGGACGCGCTGAAGGCTTGACCCGCCCTCCCCGCTTCGGCCCCATGCGGGCTGAAGCTGTTGGGGGAAGCACCATGCGATTGATCCTTGCTTGCGCGAGCGCGCTCGTTCTGTCGTGTGCGGCGACCTCCGATGTCGGAGCTCAGGCTCCGGCGGCCGCCGAGGCGCAGGCGGACAACCCGGCCCTGGCGTCGGTGCTCGCCGACTATGAGGCCTATCTGCGCGAGATCGACCCCATTTCGGCTGGCTTCGAGGGCGACCAGGCGGCGAAGGCGCGCTGGCCCGACGTGTCGCGCGAGTTCGAACTGGCCCAACGCCCGCGCCTGGAAGCCTTCAGGGCGCGGCTCGCCGCCATCGACCCGACGGACCTGAACGATGACGACCGCCTGAATCACGCCTTCCTGGACTGGGTGCTGGTCCGGTCCATCGACCGCATCGCGCTGGACGGCGGACGGCTCGCCTTCGACAATGAGGGACCCGGGTCCTGGTTCGGCTATCTGGGCGGATCCACGCGGATCGCGAGCCGCGCCGATGCGGAGGCGTGGCTCGCGCGGGTCGAGGCGATACCGGCTCTCTACGACCAACAGATGATCGCGGCCCGCCGGGGGATCGAGACCGGATTCCTGCAGCCCCGTTCCGTGGTCGAGAGCGCGCTCGTGGCCGCCCGCAACGACGTGGCGTTCACACCCGAGACAGACCCGCTGCTGAAGCCCTTCGCCCAGCTTCCCGCCTCGATCCCGGCCGGCGAGCAGGCGACGCTGCGCGATCGGCTGTCGCGGCTGGTCGCGGGTCCGGTCGCCGCCAAGCGCGCGGAGATGCTGCGCTTCATCGAGGCCGAATACCTGCCCGCCGCGCCCGACACGCTGGGCATCGGCCAAAGGCCCGGCGGCGACGCCTTCTACGCCTTCCAGGCGCGCAGCTTCACCACCACCGACATGACCCCGGCCGAGATTCACGAGCTGGGTCTGGCCGAGGTGGCCCGCATCCGCGCCCGAATGCAGACCGAGATGGAAGCCGCGGGCTGGACCGGCGATTTCGCCGGCTTCCTCGCCTTCCTGCGCAGCGATCCGCAGTTCTACGCCCAGACCCGCGAGGACCTACTGGAGAAGGCATCCGAGATGGCCAAGCGGGCCGACGGTGGCCTGCCCGCCCTGTTCCGCACCCTGCCCCGCCTGCCTTACGACGTGCGCCCGACCGCGCCGGAGATCGAGGCGGTGACGACCACGGGACGTTATCACTCGGGCTCGCCCGAGAGCGGGGTGCCGGGCGGCTATATCGTCAACACCAGCCGGCTGGATCAGCGTCCCCTGTACGAGCTGCCCGCGCTGACGCTGCACGAGGCGGTGCCGGGCCATCACCTGCAGATCGCCCTCCAGCAGGAGGCCGAGGCCGGCCCGTACTTCCGCAGGACGGTGGACGTGACCGCCTTCACCGAGGGCTGGGGCCTCTACGCCGAGTTCCTGGGCGAGGAGATGGGCTTCTACCGCACGCCCTACGAGCGGTTCGGCCGGCTTTCGTATGAGATGTGGCGCGCCTGCCGGCTGGTGGCGGACACGGGCATCCACGCCATGGGCTGGACGCTGGAGCAGGCCCGCGCGTGTTTCGCGGAGAACTCCGCGCTGGCCCCACACAACATCGAGACGGAGCTTCAGCGCTACATCGCCTGGCCGGGCCAGGCTCTGGCCTACAAGGTCGGCGAGATCCGCCTGCGCGCCATCCGCTCACGCGCCGAGCAGGCGCTGGGAGAGCGTTTCAACGTGCGGGACTTCCACGACGCGCTTCTGGTGGACGGGCCGCTGCCGCTCGACCTGCTGGACCAGCGCATGGACGCCTGGGTCGCCGAACAGGCTGCGCGCTGATCAACCGAGGTCGACGTCCATCGCGCGGCTGACCAGCAGTTCGCCGGCCCCGAGCCTCAGCACCGCCCGGCGTCCCCTGAAGGCGCCCATGCCGATCAGGCCGTTGGGATAGGCTCCGCCCGCAACCTCCGGGTAGATCGCCACCTCCACGTCGCGGAACAGGGCGTCGGCGAAGGTGACCGTGCGCGCGGTCACCACCTGTGATCGGATCATCCCGCCGAGCACCAGGCTGGAGCTCTCCCGCGCCTCGCGACCGTCCAGCAGGCCGACCTCGGTCGCCGCCGCCGCGCTGAGCGCCAGAAGGGACGTGGAGCCGGTGTCCACCAGGGCCGTGGTCACCGCGCCCTCGATCGAGACATCGCTGACCAGGGCGTCGCCCTGTCGGCGCACGACGGCGGGTCGCAGATCGGCCCAGGGCGGCACCGCGCCGGGTGTCGCGAAGGCCAGCCGCCGTTCGGGCAGGTCGAGCCACAGGTCGGCGCGCTGCAGCACGTCCTGGCCCAGGATCAGCGGCGTCGACAGCCCCTCGGCCGCCGCCAGGGGACCGAGGTCCAGGATGGCCGTGCGCAATCCGTCCAGCGCGACGCCTGCGACCTCCACGTCGACGCTCACGCCGCGTCCCACCTGGGACCCGCCGCCCACGCCGTAAGCCAGAAACGGAATGCTGAAGGTGTTCTCGAGCTGGAGCTCCGTTACCAGCGCGCGATCGATGACGGAGTACTGCGCGCCGGAGTCCACCAGCGCCATGACTGGCCGGCCGGCGACGATAGCGGCCACGATCGGGGCCCGGGCGCGGTCATCGGCGAACTCGAGCCAGGGCGGATCGGCGTTCGCCATGAAGCGGACATCGGGCGCGGGCCAGATGACGTGCTCGCGCAGCCACCAGGCTCCGCCGAGACCGGCCGCCAGCAGCCCTGCGCGGATCAGGAAGGATCGTCTCGTGCCCAAGGCTCCCTCTTCGCCGGTTCGGCCGCCGATGACCAGCGCCCGCGGTGTCGCGCCGACGCCGACATCGTCGATGACGGAACGGCCGAGCCTCGCTAAGGATCATCCATGCGTTACCTGAGCACGCGCGGCGGCCGGCCGGAGGCCGACTTCACCGACGCCCTCCTGAACGGCCTGGCCCCGGACGGCGGCCTCTACGTGCCCGAGGCGTGGCCGCATCTGTCCGCCGAGACCTTATCGGGCGACTACGGCCTCGTGGCGCGCGAGGTGATGGGCGCCTTCGCCGGAGACGCCCTGTCCGCCGCGGCGATCGACCGCGCCGTCTCGCGGCTGCTGTCCGGCTTCGACACCCCGGAGGTCACCCCGCTTCTGCGCCTGTCGGACCGGCTGTTCCTGCTGGAGCTGCACCACGGGCCGACCGCCGCCTTCAAGGACCTGGCCATGCAGGTGGCCGCCAGCCTGACCGAGGCGGCGCTGGAGCGGTCGGGCGAACGCTTGACCCTGTTCGTGGCGACCAGCGGCGATACGGGCGCGGCGGCCGTCAGAGCCTTCGAGGGCATGGACCGGGTCCGCCTGGTGGTGCTTCACCCGCTGGACCGCGTCTCGTCCATCCAGCGGCGCCAGATGACGACGGCGACGGCGGACAATATCCTGAACCTCGCCGTCGAGGGCGATTTCGACGACTGCCAGCGGCTGGTGAAGCAACTGCTGGCGCATGAGACGCTCAAGGCCGACGGCCGGATCAGTTCGGTCAACTCGATCAACTGGGCGAGGCTGGCGGGACAGGTTCCCTACTATGTCGTCGCCGCCGAGGCGCTGCGGCGCAGGGGTGTCGAGGCGGCCGCGACCTATGTCGTGCCGACCGGCAATTTCGGCGACGCCTTCGCAGGCTGGGTCGCGGCCAGAATGGGCGCGGCGGTCGGCGGGCTGGTCGCGGCGGTCAACCTCAACGATGCGCTCGCGCGGGCGCTTCAGACCGGCGTCTACGCTCGCGCGCCGGCCAACCCCACCATGAGCGTGAGCATGGACGTCCAGGCGCCGTCCAACTTCGAGCGGCTGGTGTTCGAGGCGGCCGGTCGCGATCCGGAGCGCACCCGCGCGGTCTTCGAGACCTTCACGCGCGACGGCTCCGTCACCCTGGACGACGATCTGCTCCGGCGGTTGCGCGATGAGGTGTCGGCGGTGTCCGTGGGCGAGGCCGAAACCGCGCAGGAGATGCGGCGCACGCTGGCGGAGACCGGCCTGATCGTGTGTCCGCATACCGCCGTCGCCCTCGCGGCGGCGCGCAGGGTGGAGGCCGGCCCCGTGGTGGCGCTGGCCACCGCACACCCGGCCAAGTTCCCCGAGGCGGTGAAGGAGTCCGTGCATCGCGAGCCGCCGCCCGCCTGGGTGCTGGAGGGGCTGATCGGGCGGCCGGAACGGTTCACGCGCGTGAAGCCGCAGCTCGAGGCCGTACTCGCCGTCCTGTGATCAGGCCGGCCAGGCCTGAAGCCGTCTGAAGAAGGGGATCGGGTCCTTCGGAGTGACGAGCGCCCTGGGATCATGAAACAGCCGGTCGTGCAGCCGGGTCAGGGTGAAGCGGGTCGCCGCCGCGCGGCCGAGAGCGGGCAACAGCTCGCGCTCGTCGGACCGCAGCGGACGCACGCTCTGATAGCCTTCGAGGAAGGCCTCGAAGGCGCTCGACATCAACCCCCCGTCCGCATCGAACGCCCACGCGGCCAGCGCGATCGCGAGATCGTAAGCCCAGGCCCCGGTGCAGGCGAAATAGACGTCGATGACGCCCGACACCTCGCCCTGCTGAAACAGCACGTTGTCGGGGAAGTAGTCCGCGTGGATCGCTCCGCCCGGCACGTCGGTCGGAAGATAGCGCCAGGCGGCGATCTCTCCCGCCAAGGTCTCCAACATGGCGGCGTCCGCGCCGGTCGCCACGGTCCGGCAGCGGTCCAGCAGCGCCTGACACGCGTCCGGTCCGACCGGGTTGGCGCGGCGTCCCGGATAGTCGGCCGCGGCGAGGTGAAGTCGCGCCAGCTCGGCTCCGGCTTTGGCCTGATCGGCGTCCTCGGGCGTCCGCAGCCAAGTCCCCTCGACCCACTTCACGATCGCCGCGGGCCGACCGTTCAGGGTCCCGATCCACTCCCCAGAGCGGTTCGCGACCGGTTCGGCGGCGGCACGCCCGGCCTTCGCCAGATGCGCGGTGAGCCCCAGGCAGAACGGAAGTGCCGCCGCGTCCGTGCGTCCCTCGAACAAGGTCAGGACATGGCGCCCGGCTTCGGTCTCCAGACGGAAGTTGGAGTTCTCCACGCCCTCGGCGATAGGGGCCAGATCAACCAGCGTCCCGAGGTCATACTCCTGAAGAAAGGCTTCGGCCTCGGCAGTCGTGACCGGCGTGAAGACCGCCATCGCGTATTCAATCCCCCAGCGGCCGCCTCAGCGATCGACGAGGTCCTGTAGCGCAGCGGCCAGGCGACGGCACAGGATTTCGCACTCGTCCTTGCTCAGATCAAAGCCGCCGGAGATGTCGCGGCCGATGCTCACCCCCATCATCAGTCCCCCCGCCAGACGGGCGCGCACCGCGCCGTCCGGTTCGCCCAGCCACTGCGCGAACGGCCCATAGAAGCAGCGGTGGGACGAACGTCGAATGACCTCTGACGCCTTGGCCGAGCCGATGGAACGCAGCATGATCAGGAGGCCGGTCATCTTGGCCTCCTTCTTCTTGGGCCCATAGACGATCTCGTGGGCGACCCGGCGACCGAAATCTTCACGCGGTCCGTCCATGAGATCGGAGCCCGCCATGCAGACGTTCATGACTTCGTCGAACAGGTCTTCCTTCGAGCCGAAGTACCGGGAGATCAGGGCCGGATCGACGCCGACGTCGCCGGCGATGTCGCGCACGCCGACGTCGTCATAGCTCTCGCGCGCAAACCGCTGCGTCGCCGCATCCAGAATGGCCTGGCGAGTGGCCGCCGCATTCCTGGGCCGGCCCAGCGCTTCGAAACCCAATGTGATCTCCGTGAATGCCCCCAGCGACTCTATGGACATGTCATCGGGTGTTGACAAGCGGCGCCGCACTGCACATCTACGTCAACGCTCGTTGACCTGCCAAGCGCGTCGCCGAGCCACAGGGGATTCCAGACACGGGAACGCGCCGCATGCGCAGGCTGAAGATCGTCGCCGTCTCCGCCCTCTTGATGGGCGCGCTGTACGGCTGCTCGCAACGCTCCGAGGCGCAGGCGCCGTCGGGTCCGCCGCCGGTCACGGTGGCGGTTCCGCTCAGCCAGGAAATCGTCGAGTGGGACGAGTTCACCGGCCGTTTCGAGGCGGTTCAGAGCGTGGACGTGCGCGCCCGGGTCGGCGGCGATAAACCAGCCGTCCATATACGCGACGGGCAGTATGTCCCGCGCGGCCAGCTGCAGTTCACCCACGA
>JBKBUS010000084.1:0-6596 GCA_046290035.1 Brevundimonas sp. | reverse complement strand
GTGCACCCGCGGCATCAGCGTCTCGGCGACGAAGCGGCCGCCGTAGGGGCCGAAACGGCCTTCGGCGTCAGGCCAGCTGTAGGTGTTGGGGAGAATGGCGTTCACTGCGTCTGTCCTGGCCGCGGGGAGGCGGCGTCGACCGCCGCCATGAAGGCCGCGATCAGGGCCGGGTCCTTAACACCCTGCTCGCTTTCCACGCCAGAGGACACATCCACCAGGGGGGCGCCGGTGAGACGAATGGCCTCGGCCACATTGTCCGGCGTCAGGCCGCCCGCCAGGAACCAAGGCCGGTCGAACGTCCGGCCCTGAAGCATCGTCCAGTCGAAGCGCGCGCCCACGCCGCCGGGCAGGGCCGACCCCTCCGGCGGCCGGGCGTCGAACATCAGGTGGTCAACCACCGGCGCATAGGCCGCCGCCACGTCCAGATCGGCCGGGGTCGAGACCGGCAGCGCCTTGATGATGCCCGCCCCCGACAGACGGCGCACCTCCGCGACCCGCTCCGGCGTCTCATGACCGTGCAGCTGGATCAGGTCCGGCTTCAAAATCAGGGCGACTTCGGTGACGAGCGCGTCGTCCGGATCGACCAGCAGGGACACGACCTTGGCCCGTCCCCGCGCCCGCGCGTACAGGGTCGCCGCGTGCAGGGGCTCGATATGGCGCGGGCTCCTGGGGAACGTCACCGCCCCGACGAAGGCCGCGCCGGCGTCCAGCGCCGCGTCCAGCGCCTCGGGCGTCTTCAGGCCGCAGAGCTTGGCGAGGGTCATGGGCGTGTTCAGTCCGGAAGGCGGGTCCAGGTCAACCCCGCACCAATCGCCCGCCTCGGAAAGACGTGGAGCGTCAGGCGCTTAGCCGGCCGCCCATTTTTCGCCCCAAGCCCGCATATCTTCCCCGTCGCCGTCAGCTGTCGGGGACGGCGCCACAGTGAGTCGAGATCGTGCTGAACGCCGCCGCCGCGCTGGCCCTTCTGTGGTCGCTCGCCGTATCCGATCCCGCCGCCAACGCGGCCGAGACGACGGCGGTTCCCTACACCGAGGTGCTGGCGGCCGAGGCGGCCGCGATCGAGGCCTCCGCCGCCGCGGCGGACGCCTTCATGGACGAGGAACCCGACTGGCGGCTGTCGGCGCGGCTCTATCACGCGGGCGGCGGCGGGGCGACGGGCGCCGATTCGCTGGGCTGTCGTCCGATCGCCATGCGCACAGTGGCCATCGACCCGCGCGTCGTGCCCCGCCGCACCCGCCTGTTCATCCGCGAGACCGTGGGCATGCAACTGCCCGACGGCCGCGTGCACGACGGCTTCTGGTACGCGTCGGACACCGGGGGCGCGATCAAGGGCTCCAAGATCGACCTCTACACCGGCCACGGACGGGGCTCGATGCGCGCCGCCATGCCGCTGAACATGAACACCCTGACCGTGGTCGAGGCCGGCCGCTTCGACGGCTGCCCGCCCGACTGGGAATAGGCCTCAGCCGCCCTTGGCGGCCAGCCCGGCCATCTTCCTGAGCCGGGGCGACACCATCGGGATCGTCAGCATCGTCGAGCCCACCGCCATGAGCAGCAGGGCGGTGAAGGCCGCGTTGGTGATCACGCCCTTGTCCAGCAGGATGTTGGCGAAGATGATCATGATCAGCGCCTTGGTCTGAAGCAGCCAGCCGATGATCGCCGCCTCGCCCTTGGCCCACTTCAGGATGCGGCCGGCGATGTGCACGCCCACCAGCTTGCCGCTGACCGAGGCGAAGAGCAGCAGAGCCGCCGCCCCGAACACCGCCACGCCGCCCACGTCCCAGTTCGTCCGAAGTCCGGTCGACAGGAAGAAGACCGGCATCACCGCCATCAGGATCGTATCCCTGAACTGATCCATGCGCGCCTGGTCGAACCAGCGGGCGTCCATGACCGCGCCCGCCAGGAACGCGCCGACCATGTAGTGCAGCCCCGCCCAGTCCGCGGCGAGCCCGGCCAGCGCGAGCCAGATCAGCGACACGAACCAGCGGTCGCGCTCGATCAGGCGCGGCATCAGCTTGCGCATGGCGAAGGCGGTGACGGCGAAGGTCACGAGGAAGGCCCCCTGCCGCCCCACCCGCTCCCAGTCGAGCAGGATCAGCGCCAGCACGCCCCAGATGGCGATGTCGTCCAGCGAGGCGTAGCGCAGGACCCGCTGCCCCATCGGCCGGCGCAGGATCTCGAGCTTCTCCATGAACAGCACGAGGATCGGCAGGGCCGTGACCGCGCAGGCCATGCCGATGCCCAGCACCACCTGCCAGGTGCGACCCTCAGGCCCGGCCCAGCCGTCGCCGGTGGCAAGGAGCACCGCCGCCGCCGCCGCGCCGAACAGCAGCGGCGTGACCAAGGCCAGGCCCGCAGTGACTCCCGTCTCACCCCTGCGACGCCACGCCTCCTCAAGGTCCAGCTCCACGCCGGCGATCCAGACGAACATCATCACCGCCCACCAGGCGACGCCGTTCAGGGCCTGGATCACCTCCGGCCGGAACACGAAGGCGTAGTAGTCGGGAAACGCCGCGCCGAGCACGCCGGGCCCCAGGATGATGCCGCCGACGATCTGCACCACCACCAGCGGCGCCCAGTAGTCGGTCTTAAACACCCGCCACACCAGATAGGGCGCGGCGAAGATGATCAGCATCGCGATCAGGAAGAGCTCGGTGATCGTGACCGTGTGGCCCAAGGCCGCCTCCCCTTCTGGTCCGTACCCCCCATCAAACCACGATTCACCCGCCGAACACCGCTCGCTTGTCCCGAACGAGCGAACCTTTTGGGCCCGAGGATGGGAAGGTCTGGCCGTCCCGGCCTTCCCCGCCGCGGATGCGGTTAGACTGCGACGCCCGACCGCGCTTTCAAAGGAGGACTTTCGAGACGATCTGGGCGTCGCGCTCCAAACGAGCGGCAGCAAAAGTCCTGCATTTCCAACCAACTAGACTTTCGAGACGGTTGAGACGCGGTTTTGTGTCCCTAAACCCCACGGGGCGGCGGAACCGCGCCCGCTCCCTCGCGCTTCTCACGCCATGGCGACGCCCAAGGCCAAGCTCGCGACCTATCGAACGAAGCGCGATTTCTCCAAGACCGCCGAGCCCAGCGGCGACAAGACCACGCCCGTCTCGGAGCGCCTTCGCTTCATCGTCCAGAAGCACGACGCCACCCGCCTGCACTGGGACTTCCGGCTGGAGCACGAGGGCGTCATGCTGTCCTGGGCGGTCACGCGCGGCCCCTCCTGCGACCCGTCCCAGAAGCGGCTGGCGGTCCAGACCGAGGACCACCCGCTGGACTACGGCGACTTCGAGGGGACGATCCCCAAGGGTCAGTACGGCGGCGGCACGGTCATGCTGTGGGACCGAGGCTTCTGGACGCCGGAGGGCGACAAGCCCGTCGATCAGCAGCTGAAGCGCGGCGAACTGAAGTTCACCCTGGACGGCGAACGGATGAAGGGCTCCTGGGTGCTCGTCGAGATCAAGAACGACCGCACCGGCGGCAAGCGCAAGAACTGGCTGCTCATCAAGCATCGCGACGCCCACGCCAGCGACACGCCCGGCAAACTGGTCGAGGAAAACATGACCTCCATCGCCTCCGGACGCGGCATGGACGAGATCGCTGCGGGCGAAGGCGCGAAGCCGACGAGGTTCATGACCCTGAAAACGGTGCGGCGACCGAAGTCGGCGGGTGGAGATGCGCCCGATCAGGCGACCGCCGGGGCCAAGGCCGCGCTGCCGAAATTCATCCCGCCCCAGCTCGCCAAGCTGGTCGACGCGCCGCCCTCCGGCGCCGGCTGGCTGCACGAGATCAAGTTCGATGGCTATCGCCTGCAGCTTCGGACCGAAAAGGGTCGCTGCCGCGTGCTGACCCGCAGCGGCCTGGACTGGACCGACCGCTTCCCGGAGATCGCCGAGGCCGCCGCCGCCCTGCCCGACGGTCTGATCGACGGCGAGGCCACCGCGCTGGACGCCGACGACCAGCCGGACTTCGCGGGGCTTCAGGCCGCGCTTTCGAGCGGCGAGACCGAGCATCTGGTCTTCTACGCCTTCGACCTGCTGCACGCGGGCGGGCGCGACCTGACGAGACTGCCGCTGATCGAGCGCAAGACCGCCCTGAAGGCGCATTTGGCCAAGGCCGATCCACGCCTGATCTACGTCGAGCACTTCGAGAGCTCGGGCGCGGCGGTGCTGAAGTCGGCCTGTCGGCTGGACCTGGAAGGCATCGTCTCGAAGCGGGCGGACGCCGCCTATCGTTCGGGCCGCTCAGATCTGTGGGTCAAGGCAAAGTGCCGGGGCGGCCAGGAGGTGATCGTCGCCGGCTACGCCACCACGAACGGCGCCTTCCGATCGCTGATCGCCGGGGTGATGCGCGACGGCAAGCTGGTTCACGTCGGCCGGGTCGGCACCGGCTACTCGCGCGCGGTGGCGGAGGACCTGATGCGGCGGCTGAAGCCTTTGGAGACGAAAACCTCGCCCTTCGGCAGGGACGGGCCGAAGGCCGCGGCCAACGTGCGCTGGGTCAAGCCCGAGCTGGTCGCGGAGATCGAGTTCACGGGCTGGACCGGCGACGGCCACCTGCGCCACGCCAGCTTCAAGGGCCTGCGCGAGGACAAGCCGCCGAAGGACATCACGCGCGAGGCCCCCGCTTCGGTCGCCAAGGCGTCCAAGGCCGAAAGGCCCAAGGTCGCCGACGTATCGCTCTCCAACCCCGACAAGGTGCTTTGGCCGGACGCGGGCTTCACCAAGCGCGACCTGGCCGACTATCTGATGGCGGCCGCCCCCTACATCCTGCCGTACATCCAGGGGCGGCCCTGTTCACTGGTGCGAACGCCCGACGGCATCGACGGCCGGCAGCGCTTCTTTCAACGCCACGCGGGCGCCGGCACCTCGCTCCTGTTCACCCAGGTCAAGGTGAAGGGCGACAAGCAGGCCTATTTGCAGATCGACAGCGCCGAAGCCCTGATTGCGGCCGCTCAATCCGGCGCGACAGAACTGCACCCCTGGAACTGTGTCCCAAACCAGCCCGAGGCGCCCGGCCGCTTCGTCTTCGACCTGGATCCCGACGAGGGCATGGACTTCGCCCGCGTCGTGGAGGCGGCGAAGGATCTCAAGGACCGGCTGGAGGCCGTCGGCCTGGTCCCGTTCCTGAAGACCACCGGCGGCAAGGGCCTGCATATCGTCACGCCGATCGACGCCCAGGGAGTCGATTGGAAGACCGCCAAGGCCTTCACGCGCGAACTCTGCGCCTGGATGGCCGCCGACAGCCCCGACCGCTACACCCTGAACCTCAAGAAGGCGGCGCGCGGGAACAAGATCTTCCTCGACTATCTGCGGAACGACCGCACCGCGACAGCCGTGGCGCTGGGCTCGCCGAGGGCCCGACCCGGCGCCGCCGTCTCCACCCCGATCAAGTGGAGCCAGGCGACGGCGAAGCTCGATCCGAAGCGCTACACCCTGGCCACGGCCCTGAAGGCGCTGAAGGCCGATCCCTGGGCCGGCTACGACGACGAGACGCGGCCGCTGAAGCCCGCGATCAAGGCGTTGACCAGGCTCGCCTGAGGTTCAGGCCGCCGCCGCCGAACAGGTGCGGGCGATGAACTCCCCGTGCCCCGGCAGACGGTCGCGGGTCTGGGCCACCAGTCGGCGCACGTCGCCCAGCCAGGCGCTCAGCTTGGCGTCCTCGATCCGTTCGGCCAGGGGGCTGCAGCCCTCCGCCTCGATCCCCTGCCCGACCAGCACCTGGAGCCAGCTGTTCGGCTTGAACAGGTCGCGCTCATCGACCGGCAGCCGGCCGCCGGTACGCCAAAGGTCGATCCGCGCCTTCAGGGTCTCGGTCCGGGGCAGCGCGTCCTTGCAGTGCCGCCAGAACGGCGTGTCGTCGCGCCGGGTCGCCGTATAGTGCAGCACCAGGAAGTCGCGGATCGCCACATACTCGGCGTCCGCCTCGGCGTTGAACCGGTCGCGCGGGGCGTCGGCGAAGCCCTTGTCCGGGAAGTACTGGATCAGCTTGTCCAGGCAGGCCTGCACCAGGTGGATGCTGGTCGATTCCAGCGGCTCCATGAAGCCTGAAGCCAGGCCCAGGGACACGACGTTCCGGTTCCAGATACGCTTGCGCTTGCCGGTCAGGAAGCGCAGCGGACGCGGATCGGCCAGGGCCTCGCCGTCCAGCTTGGACAGCAGCACCGCCGTCGCCTCGTCCTCGGAGATGAAGCGGCTACAGAAGACGTAGCCGTTGCCCGTCCGGTGCTGCAGCGGGATGCGCCAGCGCCAGCCCGCCGCGTCGGCCGAGGCCTGGGTGTAGGGCGTCAGCGGCTCTTCGGACGCGCAGGGTACGGCGACCGCCCGATCGGCGGGCAGATACTCACTCCAGTCCTCGTAGCCGGTCTTAAGCGCGCCCTCGATCAGCAGGCCCCGGAAGCCGGAGCAGTCGACGAACAGCTCGCCCTCCACCACCTCGCCGCGCTCCAGCCGGATCGAGACGACGCGCCCGTCCGGCTCTCCCAGGGCGACATCGACGACCTTGCCCTCGACCCGCCTGACCCCCAGCCGCTCGGCGTAGGCGCGCAGGAACTTGGCGTACAGGTGCGCGTCGAAGTGGAAGGCGTAGGGCATCTCCCC
>JBKBUS010000083.1:0-6672 GCA_046290035.1 Brevundimonas sp. | reverse complement strand
CCCGCCGCGACCTGGGCCGCGGTGCCGCCCGGCGCCGCTTCGGCCGATGCCGGGGTCAGCGAGCCGCCCTTGGACAGCACCCAGGCGTCGAACTCCGCCTGCGTCACCACCCGAATCTCGATCGGCATGAAGGCGTGGTCCACGCCGCACAGCTCCGAGCACTGGCCGTAGTAGGTGCCGACTCGCTCGGCCCGGAACCAGGTCTCGTTGATGCGGCCCGGGATGGCGTCGGTCTTCAGGCCGAAGGCCGGCAGGGCGAAGGAGTGGATCACGTCGGACGCCGTGACGAGGACCCGCACGGTCTGGCCGACCGGCACGACCATCGCTTCGTCGGCGGCGAGGCGGTACGGGACGTTGCGCGCCCGCGCCTCGTCTTCGGGGAGCATGTTGGAGATGTACTCGCTGATCCCCTGGTCCGGATACTCGTAGCCCCAGTTCCACTGGTTGCCGACGGCCTTCACCGTCAGATCGGGCTCCGGCATGTCGTCGTAGGCGAACAGAAGCCGGAACGAGAACAGCGAGATGAACACCAGCACCAGCACCGGCACCACGGTCCAGACGATCTCGATCGCGGTGTTGTGGCTCCAACGGGCGGGTGTCGGGTTGGCGCGCTTGTTGTAGCGCACGACCACCCAAAGCAGCAGGCCGAGCACCAAAAGGCAGATCAGCGTGATGATCGGCATCAGGATCACGTTGTGGAACCAGATGGCGTCATGCTTCAGCGGCGAGAAGGCCGGCTGCAGGTCGATACCGCCGGGGGTCGGCTGGCCGGCCAGATCCTGCGCCCAAGCCGGCGCGGCGGCGAAGGCCGACCCGATCGCCAGTGCGGCCGAGGCGAACGTCGCCTTCGCTCGCATGCCCATGCCCATCGAAATCCTCATTCCATTCTCCGGCCCGACTTGCGCGACCGCGATCTAAGCCCCGCAGGATGAAAAACCCCACGCTTCGCGGGGTCCATATCGGCTTGCCTTGCGCTTGCCAAGCGATGGCGGCGTCGCGCGATGCCGCACCGAGGAGCGCCGCCCGCGACGACCGACATGAATTCGCGTTCATGCTTCGCCAGATACCTTGTGACGCAAGATACCTTGCGGTAGTCGATGGCTATCCGAAAGGAGGGCCCCGTGCCTGACACCATTGAAATCCAACTGAAGAAGGGCGTGCTGAACCTGTGCGTTCTGGCCTTTCTGGCCAGGGGCGACAGCTACGCCTACGAGATCGCAAGCCGGCTCGCGCACGACATCGACATGGGCGAGGGCACGATCTACCCGCTGATGCGGCGTCTGCAGTCCGACGGCCTGGTCGAGACCTATCTGGTCGAATCCCCGTCCGGCCCCTCCCGCAAGTACTACCGGCTGACCCAGGCCGGCCGCGACAGCCTGGAGGCGCAGTCGCGCGAATGGACGCGCTTCGCCCGCGCCGTTGACGACATCCTGGCCGGCCGCGGCGCCCCCGTCGCAACGTCCGAAGACCACGTCCCCGCAGGAGACGCCCAATGACTCGATCCGACTTCATGAACCGGCTGCGCGCGGGGCTCTCGGGCCTGCCCGCGGCGACCATCAACGACCTCGCCGCCGACTACGAAGCCCACTTCGAGGACGGCCTGGCCGCGGGGCGCACCGAGGCGGAGGTCTCGGCCGCGCTCGGAGACCCCGACCGGCTGGCTCGGGAGCTCCGCGCCGAGGCCGGCATGCGTCGGTGGGAGACCGAGAAGAACCCATCGGCCGCCGCGGCCGCCGTCTTCGCGGTGCTGGGGCTCGGCGCCATCGACATCCTGATCCTGCTGCCCATCCTGATGGGGGTGCTGGGGGCCCTGTTCGGGGTTCTGGTGGCGGTGATCGCCACCTTCGTCGCCGGCGGCTTCGTCTTCGCGGTCGGCCCGTTCGTGGGCGCGCCGGGCGGACCCTTCGCGGCCCTGCTCGCGGGCCTGGGGCTGATGGCCGGCGCGACCGCCGTGGGCGCGCTCCTGACCATCGTCACCATCTGGCTGGTGAACGGGATCGTCTGGTTCGCCCGTCTTCACTATCGCCTCTTGAAGCCGGCCATCGAGCCGCAAGCCCAAGGGAGGGCCTGACCCATGATCCGCACCCTTTTCACCATCGCCGGCGGCGCAACGGTGCTGGCCGTCGGCAGTCTGGCGGGCGCCGCCGCGCTGGGCGGCTCGGACCTGGCCCGCAATGGCGGGACCTGGACCTTCACGGAGATCAACGACGGCGACGGCATCCGCATACGTCGCGGGGAGACGGTCGATCCGGGGCCGACGGTGACCCGCACCGAGGCCTTCACCGGCGGCGAGCGGCTGATCCTCGACGCGCCCTTCGACGTGACCTACGTCCAGGGGGACGCGGCCACGATCCGCATCGAAGGCCCCCGGGCGGTCGTCGATCAGATCCGCATCGACGGGGCCCGCATCGCCTTCGACGAGGATGCGCCCGAGAGCGTCACCCTGCGGTGGGGACCGAACGGCATCACCGGCTGGAGCTCGCATGACGGCGTGAAGGTCACCGTTACGGCCCCCGCGGTCCGCGAGATGGAGATCAACGGCGCGGCCGATCTGGACATCCAGGGTTACGACCAGCCGTCGCTCGACATCCGCATCGCCGGCTCCGGCGAGGTCCGCGCGACGGGCCGGACCGAACGGCTGGAGGTCGACATCGCCGGCTCCGGCGAGGCCGAACTGGAGGGCCTGGAGGCGCGCGACGCCGACCTCAGCATCTCCGGCTCGGGCGACATCGACGCCGGGCCGACCGGCCAGGTCGCCGCCGCCGTCTCGGGCTCGGGCGACATCCGCCTGCGCCGCCAGCCGGCGAGCCTGAACTCCAGCATCTCGGGCTCGGGGGACGTCTGGATCGACGGATGACGAACGCGGGCGGGGCGCCTAAATGAGGGGCATGACCCTTCACGCCGCCCCGCCCGACATCCTCGCCGCCGCCGACGTCGCCCACGACGAGGCCCTCGACATCGTGCGGACCGCGCTCAACGGCGCCGACGACGGCGAACTGTTCCTCGAGCGGACCGAGAGCGAGTCCCTCCTCTTCGACGACGGCCGGTTGAAGTCCGCCGCCTACGACTCCGGCGAAGGCTTCGGCCTCCGGGTGGTTTCGGGCGAGACCGCCGGCTACGCCCACGCCAACGAGATCAGCCTGCACGCCCTGCGGCGCGCCGCCGACAGCGCGGGCCTGGCCAGGCAGGGACGGTCCGGCGTCCAGGCGGAGGCGCCGCGCGCCACCAACCAGAAGCTCTATGACGAGGTCGACCCCCTCGCCGCCCCCGCCTTCTCCGACAAGATCGCGCTGCTGCAGGAGATCGACGCCTACGCCCGGGCGAAGGATCCGCGTGTCGTTCAGGTTTCCGCCGCCCTCGCCGGAGAGCGTCGTCAGGTCGAGATCCTGCGCGCCGACGGCCGCCACGTGCGCGACATCCGTCCGCTGGTGCGGCTGAACGTCTCCGTCACCGTCGAGCGCGACGGTCGGCGCGAAAGCGCGGGCGCGGGCGCGGGCGGACGCGCCGGGTTCGAGACCTGGATCGCCCCGGACCGCTGGCGGGCCCAGGTCGACGAGGCGCTGCGCCAGGCGACCACCAACCTGGACGCCGTCGACTGCCCGGCCGGGGAGATGGACGTGGTGCTGGGGCCCGGCTGGCCGGGCGTCCTGCTGCACGAGGCGATCGGCCACGGCTTCGAGGGCGATTTCCACCGCAAGGGCTCCTCGGCCTTCACCGGCATGATGGGCAAGCGGGTCGCCGCACCCGGCGTGACGGTCGTCGACGACGGCTCGATCGCGGGCCGGCGCGGGTCGCTGAACGTGGACGACGAGGGCACCCCCACCTCGCGCACCGTGCTGATCGAGGACGGCATCATGGTCGGGCTGATGCACGACCGGCTGAGCGCGCGACAGCTTGGCCAGGCGGCCACGGGCAACGGGCGGCGCCAGTCGTACGCCCACCTGCCGATGCCGCGCATGACCAACACCTTCATGGAGGGCGGCGACGCCAGCCTCGAGGACATGATCGCGTCCACGAAGCGCGGGCTCTACGCCGTGAACTTCGGCGGGGGCCAGGTCGACATCGTCTCGGGCAAGTTCGTGTTCCAGTGCACCGAGGCTTACCTGATCGAGGACGGGCGGATCACTGCGCCGGTCAAGGGCGCGACCCTGATCGGCGACGGCGCGACCGCGCTTCAGGGCGTAGAGATGATCGGAAACGACTTCGCCTTCGACCCCGGCATCGGCGTCTGCGGCAAGTCGGGCCAGGGCGTGCCGGTCGGCATCGGCCAGCCGAGCCTGAAGATCAGGGGCCTGACGGTCGGCGGCACGGCTGTCTGATCAGGCTTACGGCCTTGTAATACTGTCGGAAGTTTAATCCACCTGTCCGGCTTGTAACTGGTTCTCACCCGCGTCGGCGGGCACCCCTGTCTCCACAAGAGGAGAGGGAGCTTCCGTCGTGACGACGACGTCGCTGATCACCACCGCGGCCGCCGCCGCCCTGATGTTCGCCGCGCCACAGGCGTTCGCCCAGACCGCCGCGCCGCCGGCGGCGCCGACCGACGGCGGCCAGGGGGTGCTGACCTTCACGCCGGACTTCTTCGCGGCCCAACGGCCAAATACGGCGCTGGACATGGTGGAACGCATCCCCGGCTTCTCGGTGGAGGACGGCGACGGCAGCCGCGGCTTCGAGGGCGCCGTCGGCAACGTGCTGATCAACGGCGCCCGCCCAGCCTCCAAGAACGACAGCGGCTCGTCCGTCCTCAGCCGCACCCTGGCGCGCCAGGTGGAGCGGATCGAGCTGATCCGCGGCGGCGCGCCGGGCATCGACATGCAGGGCTACGCCGCGGTGGTGAACGTGATCCTGAAGGACGAGGCCAGCCGGGAGCACGTGTTGGAGGTGACCCCCTTCATCTTCGAAGGGGACGGCCAGGACCTGGTGGCGGCCAGCTACCGCTTCACCGCGCGCTCGGGCGACCGCACCTGGGGCGTCACACTGTCGGACGGAGTCGGCATCAGCGACGCCAACGGTCCGGGCGTCTCCATCCGTCGCGACGGGACGGGCGCCGTCACTCGCGAGGAGGCGTTCTGGAACGATCAGTTCGGCGGCGGGACGGCCGGCCGCGTCAACTACGCCGGACCGCTGCTCGGCGGCCGCATCGATCTGACCGCGCGATACGGGACCAACGACTTCCACTCCACCACCCGGCTCAGCTCGACCGGCGTGCTGCGCGAGAGCCTGTATGACGAGGACGGCTCGTCGGGGGAGTTCGGCGCCGTCTACACACGCGACCTCAGCCCCAGCCTGACCAGCGAGACACGGTTCATCCACGAGTTCGGCGAGTTCGAGAACGCCGCGACCAACAACAACCTGGAAGCGGGCGTCCAGTCTCCTGAGCAACGCTTCACCTCCGAGGGCGAGAACGGCGAGACGATCCTGCGTTCGCTGGTCCAGTATGAGCGCAGCCCCACCCTCAGCTTCGAGCTGGGCGGCGAGGTGGCCTACAACATGCTTGAGGTCGATCAGGCCTTCACCATCGGCGGCGCGCCGGTGCCCCTGCCGTCGGACCAGGTGAAGGTGGAGGAGACCCGCGGCGAGGCCTTCGGCAAAACCACGTGGCGGGCCCGGTCGGATCTGACCCTGGAAGGCGGCCTGCGGCTCGAGGCCTCGACCATCAGCCAGTCCGGCGATGCGGACGCCGAGAAGACCTTCTATTACGCCAAGCCCCGGTTCCTGGCGACCTGGACCCCCATGGCCCGGACCCAGTTCCGGCTCCGCCTCGAGCGCGAAGTCGGGCAGCTGGACTTCGGCGACTTCGCCGCCTCGGCGGAGCTGGACGACGAGAACGTCTTCGGCGGCAACGTCGACCTGGAGCCGGAGCAGCGCTGGATCGGCGAAGTGGCCTTCGAGCGGCGCTTCCTCGAGGACGGCATCGTCTCGGTGACCTACCGCCACGACGAGATCAGCGACGTGATCGACCGCATTCCCCTGCCGGGGGACCTTTCGGCGATCGGCAACATCGGCGACGGCACGCTGGACCAGCTTTCGGTCAATGTGGTCGTGCCGATGGACTGGGCCGGCTTCACCGGCGGCCAGTTCGGGTTCCGCAACACCTGGAACCATTCGGAGGTCGTCGACCCCACCACCGGCGAGACGCGCCCGATCTCGGACCTGCGCCGGAGCCAGGCGGTGATCTCGGTCCAGCAGGACATCGAGAGCTGGCGTTTCCAGTGGGGCGGCGCCTGGATCCCCAAGCTGGGCAACACCTTCTACGACCCGGACCAGACCTCCGGGTTCCGGGGCCGGGACTACTTCGAGCTTTGGGCCGAGTACAAGCCGACCCAGAGCTGGGCGATTCGCGCGCAGCTGAACCTGTGGGACGATTTCAGCACTTTCCGGGAGGTCTACGCCGATCGGGCCACTCGGGCGATCGACTTCACCGAGGATCGCCAGATCGATCCGCGCACCTTCCTACAGGTGCGGGTCAGAAAGACCTTCTGACGCCGAGGCGGGGCAGGGGCTGCGTCAACCCGGAGAACCGCAGCCCCGCCCGGAAGCCGCCGCCGTTTGACACGGGCGACGGCGTGGCGGGCAGCCCTCTAGAGGGCGTTCATGACGGGATCGCGACGCTTCAGATGTAGCGGCGCAGCGAGCGGGCGAGTTCGGACGCGCCGTCCTTTCCCTTCCTCGCCT
>JBKBUS010000082.1:0-6684 GCA_046290035.1 Brevundimonas sp. | reverse complement strand
CGGTCGTGAGCGGGAACGTGTCGCTCTACAACGAGACCAACGGCGTCGCGATTCCGCCGACGCCGACGGTGGGCGCGGTGGGCCTGCTGAAGAACTACGACATCGTCACCGGCTTCGGCGGCATGGCCGAGGGCGACACCCTGGTGCTGATCGGCCAGACCGTCGGCGAACTGGGCTCCAGCCTCTACCTGCGCGAGGTGCTGGGCCGGGAGGAGGGCGCGCCGCCGCCCGTGGACCTGGCGCTGGAGAAGAAGACCGGCGACTTCGTGCGCGGCCTGATCGAGGCGGGCGAACTGACGGTGGTGCACGACCTTTCGGACGGCGGCCTGATCGGCGCCGCGGCCGACCTGGCGCTGGCGTCGGACTGCGGCGTGGTGCTGGACGCCACCAGCGAGACCCACGCCCACGTCCTGCTGTTCGGAGAGGATCAGGCCCGATATCTGGTGGCCACTTCCTCCCCCCAGACGATCCTGGACGCCGCCAAGGGGGCGGGGCTGCACGCCTCGGTCGTCGGCCATGCGGTCGGAACCGATTTCGCCTCGGCGGGCGCCAAGGGCGAGCTGTTCCGCATCCCGCTCAAGGACCTGCGCGAGATCCACGAGGGCTGGCTGCCCAACTGGATCGCGGGTTAGAGCCTGATCGGCTTGAGCGGAATCGCTTCGCGATTCCGCTTGAGGCGTGAATCAGGCTCGCGCGTGAAACTGGACCGGAGCCCAGTCGGCCTTTCGTCCAACTGAACCGATTTCGGACTAGGCCGCCGGTACGGTCTGCCGCAGCCTTCCTCCGACCCGGATCGGCTCGATGCGGGTGGCCAGGCCCGTCCGGTCGTCGGTCTCCACGAACACGCCGCAGATGGTCGCGGGCCCCGAGGCGGGCTGGTAGCGGCCGCCGGAGATGCGGGTGGTGAACCGCCGGAGCGGCTCTTCCTTGTCGTTGCCGATCACGGAGTCGTAGTCGCAGCAGCCGCCGGCGTCGGTCTGATAGGCCGTGCCGCCCGGCAGGATTTGGGCGTCGGCGGTCGGCACATGGGTGTGGGTGCCCACGACCAGCGAGGCCCGGCCGTCGCAGAAGTGGCCCATGGCCATCTTCTCCGAGGTCGCCTCGCAGTGCATGTCGACGATGATCGCGTCGGCGGCCATCCCCAGCGGGCAGGCGGCGAGTTCCTTCTCCACCGCGCTGAAGGGGTCGTCCATCGGGTCCATGTGCACGCGGCCGAGCACGTTCATGACCAGCACCGTGCGCCCCGACTGGGTCTCGAACAGATTGGCCCCGGCGCCGGGCGCATCCATCAGGCGGGGATAGTTCAGCGGCCGGATCAGACGCGGCTCGCGCACGATGTAGGTCAGGGCCTCGCGCTGGTCCCAGCTATGGTTGCCCAGCGTCAGGCAGTCGGCCCCGGCCAGGAACAGCTCTCGCGCGGTGGACTCCGTGATGCCGAAGCCCCCCGCCGCGTTCTCGGCATTGACCACCACGAAGTCGAGCTTCAGGTCGCGCTTCAGGCCCGGAAGATGGTCGCTGATCCCGTCACGGCCGGACTTGCCGATGACGTCGCCGAAGAAGGCCAGTCTCATGCGAAGGCTCTATAGCCGCTCTCGGTGAGAACGCCATCCAGAGGCTGATCGTGCGACTCCATGGGCAGGCGACCCACCTCCTGACCCGCGAACGCCAGGCCGATGAGGCGAGGTCGTGGAGATCGGTCTCGCAGGGCCTGGAAGGTGCGGTCGTAGTAGCCGCCGCCCTGCCCGAGGCGTCCGCCGCGGGCGTCGAAGGCGATCAGCGGCGTGAGGATGACGTCGGGCGTGACGACCTCGGCGAGTTCGAGCGGGGAGGGACAGCCGGCCAGGTCCTCCTCCAGCGGCTCGTCGGGCGTCCAGGCGCGGAAGATCAGCGGGGCCGCCCGGTCGACGACGACAGGCAAGGCCAGGCGGGCCCCGCGCTCGATCAGCGCATGGGCGAGCGCGGTGGGATCGATTTCGGACCCCTGGGGACAATAGAAGGCGATGACCGGGGCGGCAGCCTCATGGAGGTTGAGAATGGTGCTGGCGTGGGCCGCCAAGCCCTCCCCGGCCCAGGGCGTGGTGTCCGCCAGCGCCTTGCGCCGGAGCCGCATCTCCGCCCTCAGCGCCGCCTTGTCGATCATGGGCGTCTCCAGCGGCGAGGACCTGTCTGAGAGCGCTCCGCCCTCAGACAGCGAGCGACCGCGTCGCGAGCGGTAGGGCGAACATAAGGGTTGGCGGGCGCCGCGAGAGCCGTGAAGGTCGGTTCAATCCCCTCGACCTGGCGAACCAGGTGGGCGCCGTGGTGCCCAGGCCCTCGAGCCCAGGCAGGGACAGCTCCCTTCGAGACGATTAAGGTCGCTGGGATGTGTTGCCTTCGACGAGAGCCGCAGCCGCCCCGCCGGGTGCGAAGATAGGCGGCCCGACGGGGCGGAACAATGGCCGGTCAGAGGCCGGCGGCGATCTTTTCGATGCGGGCGGCGACGGCGTTGAGCGTCTCGGCCAGACCGGCCTCGGGCTCGGCGCCCTCGGTCGGGGCCGAACCGCCGTTGGCGAGCGCCGCCTTGGCCTCGTGGAGTTCGTCCGCGAGCAGCAGCGCCGCCATGAGGAACAGGCGCAGGTCCCCGACATGGCCGACGTCGGCGGCGACGTCCTGCACGTGCCGATCGAACTGCCGGGCCAGGGTGAGCACGCGCTGCTCCTGGCCGTCGGCGCATCCGACGGCGTAGGGACGTCCGTTGACCTCGACGGTGACGGTCGCCATCAGCCCTCGGCCTCCAGCACGGCGCGGATCTCATCGGCGGCGGCGGCGAGCGCGAGGGAGGCGGCCTGCGCGGCGGCGCGGAGCTCGGAGTCCGGGCTGGCGGAGGCGCGAGGCGCGAACAGGTCGTCGTCGGCCACCGAGGATCGTGCTTTCAGGTCGCGCGTCTTGCGCTCCAGCTCGGCGAGCGCGCGTTCCAGTCTCTGCTTGGCGGCGTCGGCGGCGTCGGCCATCGGATCGCTTCCTCCAGATTCCGTATAGAACCCGGCGCGCCCTCGGGGTAAAGCGCCCGCGCCCCCAAAATACGTCCGCCGACGAAGGAACCGCCGTGTCCGACAGCTCCAAGCCCGTGAAGGCCACCCCGCAGCAGATGGCCGACGCCATCCGCGTCCTGACGATGGACGGCGTGGAAAAGGCCAAAAGCGGCCACCCCGGCATGCCGATGGGCATGGCCGACGTGGCGACGGTGCTGTTCTCCAAGTTCCTGAAATTCGACGCCAGCCGCCCCGACTGGGCCGACCGCGACCGGTTCATCCTGTCGGCCGGTCACGGCTCGATGCTGATCTACGCTCTGCTGCACCTGACCGGCTACAAGGCGGCCACCAAGGAGGAGCTGTCGAACTTCCGCCAGTGGGGCTCGAAGACCGCCGGCCACCCCGAGTACGGCCACATGCCGGGGGTGGAGACCACGACGGGGCCTCTCGGCCAGGGGCTGGCCAATGCGGTCGGCTTCGCGATGGCGGAGCGCCATCTGGCGGCGCGCTTCGGCGACGAGCTGGTGGACCACCGGACGTGGGTCATCGCCGGCGACGGCTGCCTGATGGAGGGCATCAGCCAGGAGGCGATCACGCTGGCGGGCCGCTATCGGCTGAACAAGCTGACGGTGCTGTGGGACGACAACGAGATCACCATCGACGGCAAGGTCTCCCTGTCCGACGCCACCGACCAGAAGGGCCGCTTCAAGGCGGCGGGCTGGGCGGTCAAGGCGATCGACGGCCACGACATGGGCCAGATCAAGTCGGCGCTGAAGTGGGCCGTGAAGCAGGACAAGCCGACGCTGATCGCCTGCAAGACCAAGATCGGCAAAGGCGCCGCCACCATGGAGGGCAGCCACAAGACCCACGGCGCGGCGCTGGGCGCGGCCGAGATCGCGGCGACGCGGCTGGGCCTGAACTGGAACCACGATCCGTTCGAGCTGCCGACCGAGATCGAGACCGCCTGGCGCAAGGTCGGCCGGCGCGGGGCCAAGCACCGCAAGGCCTGGGAGGCCCGGCTGAAGGCCTCGCCGCTTGTGGCGGACTTCACCCGCGCCATGAAGGGCGAGCTGCCGTCGAACGCCTTCGAGGCGCTGGACGCCGGGATCGCCGAGCTGGCCGAGACCAAGCCAGCCCAGGCCACGCGCGCGGCGTCGGGCGCGGCCCTGGCCAAGGTCTTCCACGCCATTCCTGAGATGGTCGGCGGCTCGGCCGACCTGACCGGTTCGAACAACACCTTCGTGGCGGACACGGTGACGCTGGACGCGCCGGACTACGCCGGGCGCTACGTCAACTGGGGCATCCGCGAGCACGGCATGGCGGCGGCCATGAACGGCATGGCGCTGCATGGGGGCGTCATCCCCTATGGCGGCACCTTCATGGTGTTCTCGGATTACAATCGGCCCTCGATCCGGCTCGCGGCCCTGATGGGCGTCCGGGTGATCCATGTGCTGACCCACGACTCCATCGGGGTTGGCGAGGACGGGCCCACGCACCAGCCGGTGGAGCATCTGGCGGCGCTACGGGCGATCCCGAACCTGCTCGTCTTCCGCCCGGCCGACACGGTGGAGGCCTTCGAATGCTGGCGTCTGGCGCTGGAGAGCCGCGCGGCCCCCTCCGCCATGGCCCTGTCGCGCCAGAAGACGGATGCGGTGCGGACGGAGGCGACCAGCGAGAACCTGTCGGCCAAGGGGGCCTATGTGCTGAAGGGGGCGTCTGGTCCGGCCAAGGCGACGCTGTTCGCTACCGGCACGGAGGTTCCGATCGCGCTGAAGGCGCGCGACGTCCTGGAGGCCGAGGGCGTGCCGACCCGGGTCGTCTCGGTCCCGTGCTTCGCCCTGTTCGAGCGTCAGTCCGCCAAGTACCAGGCCGAGGTCATCGGCAGGGGGACGGCGCGCGTGGCGGTCGAGGCGGGCGTGCGTCAGGGCTGGGAGCGCTTCATCGGCGAGGACGGCGGTTTTGTCGGCATGACCGGCTTCGGCGCCTCGGGTCCGGCCGAAGTGCTCTATGAGAAGTTCGGCATCACCGCCGAGGCGGTGGTGGCGGCGGTCAAAGCGCGGCTGTGATCCGGCTCGCCGCCGCGACCGTCGCGCTGGCCCTCGCGGCCGCCTCCGTCGCGGCCCAGACCGGCCAGCCGGTCGCCGAGGCGCCGATCGTCATCGGCACGCGCTACGATCTGCCCTCCGCCGTGATGGGGCAGGCCCGCGAGATCAACGTCTGGCTGCCGCCGGGCTATCAGCGGGGCGAGACGCGATACCCGGTGCTCTACGTGCTGGACGGCGGCGTCGAGCAGGACTTTCCTCACATCTCGGGCCTGGCGCAGCTGGGCACGGTCAACGGCACGACCCGCGACGTCATCGTCGTAGGCGTCGCCTCGATAGATCGCCGTAACGAACTGGCTCTGCCGACCGCCGACCTGGAGCTGATCGCGCGGTATCCCACCCAGGGAGAATCCGAGCGGTTCCGCCGCTTCCTGATCCAGGAGGTGGCCCCCTTCATCGAGGCCCGCTTCCGCACCGACGGCCAATCCACGCTCATGGGCGAGTCCCTGGCGGGCCTGTTCGTGGTCGAGACCTTCCTGAAGTCGCCGGAGTCGTTCGACGCCTATGTGGCGGTCAGCCCCAGCCTGTGGTGGGACGGCGGGGCCCTGGCTGCATCGGCCGAACACCTGCTGGCCGGGCACCCGCCTGGGGCGCGCCGTCTGATCCTCACGCTTGGAAACGAGGGGCCCGAGATGGAGCGGCCGATGGGGGTGCTGGTCGAGGCGCTGACTGACGGCGCAGGTCCGGAGCTTCAGTGGTCCTATACGCCGCGGCCGGACGAGAGCCACGCCACGATCTATCACGGCGCGGCGCTCGACGCGTTCCGGACCCTCTACCCCTACCCCGAGGAGTAGATCAGGCGGCCGCCGCCTCGCGGCGCAGCCGCCAGAAGCGAAGGGTGCGCTGGGCCGTGTCGCGGCTCAGGTCGTTGTACAGGGCGGCGTAGGCCTTCGCCTTGCCCATGGCGTCGCCCTCGTCGTTTAGCAGCACCACCGCATAGGTGAGAAACAGGGCGCGATCCAGGTCGGCCGCCTTGCAGACCACCGCCAGGGCGTCGAGCTCGCGCCGCTCCACGATCTGGCGCGCCGTGTGGAAGTCGACGTCGGACAGCTGCGACAGGGCGATCAGGAAGGCCGTGCGACTGCCCGAGCGCAGGAAGCGCGCCAGCACGACCGGCGTCAGCTGATTGGCGGCCCGGAGCTCTTCGACATAGGCCAGCGTCTCGGCGTAGTCCTCGGGCAGCAGGCCGTCCTCGGTGGCGACCTGGGCGCGCCCGGCGGACAGGGCCGCCTCCAGCAGCGCCGGGTCCATGCGGGCGTTCTGTTCCAGGATCCGCTGCCGCAGCCGGCTCTCGACCACGAAGTACATCTCGTTCAGCAGGTCCGGCGGCAGGCTGGAGCGGTTGACCGTCGCCTCGTGCAGTTCCGGATTGGCCTTGGCGCGCTCCACCGCGGTCTCGGAAGCCCGGCGCGAGAGCCGGGCCCCGTCGTTGCGCAGGAGCGAGCCCAGGGTCTCGTCATCGCCGCGCTCGACGATGACGTCGGACACGGCCTCGGAGACGTTGGCGCGCTTGGACATGGCGCGCAGGTGATCCTGCCCGTGCTTGCGCGCGACGCTGATCAGGTCTTCGT
>JBKBUS010000081.1:0-6784 GCA_046290035.1 Brevundimonas sp. | reverse complement strand
CGGGGGGGGCCGCCCCCCCCCCGCCCCCCCCCCCCCCCCCCCCCCCCCCCCCCCCCCCCCCCCCCCCCCCCCCGCCCCCCCCGCCGCCGCCGCCGCCGTCGGAGACCTCGGCCGAGTATCTGCGGAGCTACGGCGTGGCCAACACGCGCGCGATCAGCGCCTGGAACGCCGGGGCGACCGGAGCGGGGATCACGGTCGCGGTGGTCGACACCGGGATCGACTTCGATCAACCGGATCTGGACGCCAACATCTCGCCCCTCTCCACGGACGTGGTGCCGGGGCGGAACCAGCCACAGGGGGACGACCGCCACGGGACGCGTGTGGCGGGGGTGATCGCCTCGGAGTTCAACGGCTTCGGCACGATCGGCGTGGCCTACGACTCGACGATCATGTCCATCCGCGCGGACATCAGCGATTGCGACGATCCTGACGACACCGCCTGCTTCAGCTCGCAGGATCTCACCCGCGCCATCGACTATGCGGTGGCCAACGGCGCCAAGGTGATCAATCTCTCGCTGGGCGGGGATTCGCCCCTCGGCTTCGGGTTCGAGTCCGCTCTGCTCCGGGCCGTTCAGGCGGGGGTCGTCATCGCCGCGGCCTCGGGGAACGACGGAGACCCGAACCCGTCCTGGCCCGGTCGCTACGCCTCAGATCCGCGGTTTCTCGGAGGAGTGATCGTGGTCGGCTCCCACGACGCCAACGACGTCATCTCCGACTTCACCAGCCGCGCCGGCGTATCCGCCGCGAACTTCATCTCCGCGCCAGGCGACGAGGTGATCACCGACTGCGACAGTACGGGTTGCTGGCGCATCAGCGGCACGTCCTTCGCCTCGCCCCATGTCGCCGGGGCGCTGGCGCTGCTGCTGCAGGCCTTTCCCAACCTGACGGGCCGCGAAGCCGTGGACATCCTTCTTCGCTCGGCCCGCGACGCGGGAGAGCCCGGCACGGACTCCACCTACGGCCGTGGTCTGCTGGATATCGCTCGCGCCTTCCAGCCGATCGGCGCCACGTCCACGCCTCAGTCCAGCGGACGCGCCGTCTCCGTTCTGCCGGAGCCGGGGGCCCACCTGGGCGGCGCTTTCGGCGGCGCGATCGGCGGCGCGGACGGCCTGACGACGATCGCCTACGACGAATACGAGCGCCTGTTCACGGTCAACCTCGGCTCGGTTTACCGCACGGCGCCCCGTCGCAGTTTCCAGCCCGAGACGCCCGAGCCCAGCCGCACGGCCACGGTCTCGGGCGTGGCGCCTTTCGGAGCGCGGCTCTCCTTGACCGCCACGGCGCCGGCGCCCGTCGAGGCGCCGAGCTTCCCGCGCGACACGCCCTTCTCCGCACGCTGGCTCGGCGCGGAACCGCGCAGCGACGCCCTGGCCGTCATCGAGGCGGGCCGCCTGGCCTTCGCCGCCTGGCGAGGCGAGGGCGGCGCGCGCGCGCCGTTCCGCAGCGGAGCCGGAGACGGGTTCACCGCGCTCGCCCAGGCTAACCATGCCTTGCGGGGCGGCATGGACCTCGGACGCCTGACCCTGACCGCCGAGCCCGGCGGCGGCGATCGCGCCTCGCCCTTCCGCCGACCGGAGGAGGACGCGGCCACCTACAGTCGCTTCGGCGCGGCCTTCCGGATGGATGAGGGGCTGACGCTCAACCTGTCCGGCGGTCGGCTGGACGAGCGGCTGGGGCCGCTCGGGAGCTACTTCCCGGCGCGCTCGGACCTGGCGCTGCCGTCCACCACCGGCTTCGCGGCGGCGGGCGTGTCCCTTGACCTGAGCGAGGGGTTCAGCCTGGACGGGGAGTTCGGCGCCTCCCGCACTGAAATCCGAGAGGGCCTGCTGCGGCTCAGCGACCCCGCCGTCGGGTCGACGTGGCGCGTCGGTCTGAACGGCCCGTGCTGGGCGGGTCTGTTCGGGTGCTCGGGCCTGAGGCTGGAGCTGCATCAGCCGTTGCGCATCGAGCGCGGCACGTTCGAGGTCGAGTTGGCGGACGTGCCGCTCGAGTACTTCGACCCCACCACCTTCTCGGTACGGCGCTTGTCGGCTGCCCCGGACGGGCGGGAGCTGAACCTGTCGCTGATCACCACCCACCGCACCGGCGCGGACTCCGCGCTGCAGCTTCAGGCGATGGTGATCCGCGACGAAGGTCACCGCAGGAGCGCTGAACCCGCCTTCGCACTGCTGGGAAGCTGGCGTCGGGGCTTCTGAGGCCGAGTGATCCTCCCCGCTGTGGGGAGGAACGCTCAGCCGTTCTGATTGCGCGCCTCCGCGGCGGCGTAGGCGGCGTTTCCCTGCGCCTGAGCGCCGGCGTCCGCCTTGGGGGCCGAACCCTTAGCTGCGACCACGACCATGGCCGGGCGCACCGTGCGGCCGAACAGGACATAGCCGGGCTGCAGAGTCTGGATGATCTGGCCGGCGGACACCTCGTCGGACGGCTGCTCCATCATGGCCTGGTGCTGGTGGGGGTCGAAGGCGGCGCCCGGTTCCGGCGCCACCCGGCCCAGGCCGTTGGCCTCGAAAGCGGTCAGAAGCGCCTTGTGGGTCATCTCCAGACCGGTCACCAGGCCAGCGGCTGCCCCTTCCGCGTCCTTCGGCGCGGCCTGCAGGGCGCGCTCCAGATTGTCGGCCACGCCCAGCAGATCCTTGGCGAAGCGCTGGATGGCGTAGGCCCGCGCGTCGTTCATCTGGGTTTCGGTGCGACGCTTGACGTTCTCGGCCTCGGCGGCGGCCCGCAGCGCCCGGTCGCGCCAGGCGTCGCGCTCAGCGATGACCTGATCCAGCGGCGCCAGATCCCCGTTGATGTCGCCGTTCGGGTCGGCGTTCAGCCCGGCCTCGGCGTCCAGTTCGGCTTGATCCAGCTCGGCGTCGTTGTGGGGAGGCGTGTCGCTCACGTGTCGTTTCCGTCCAGTATCCGGCCCAGCACCCGGGCGGTGTAGTCCACCAACGGGATGATGCGGGCGTAGTTCAGTCGCGCGGGGCCGATCACGCCGATGGCGCCCAGAACCCGCTGTCGGCCGCTCATATAGGGCGCCGCCACCACGGCGGAACCCGAAAGCGAAAAGAGCCGCGTCTCCGCGCCGATGAAGATCCGCACCCCTTCGGCGTCCGCGACCCCGTCGAGCAGCCCGATCAGCTGGGCCTTCTGCTCGAGGTCCTCCATCAGGCCGCGCACACGCTCCAGGTCCTCCAGCGCCTCGCGGTCCTGAAGCAGGTTCGCCCGGCCGCGCACAATTAGAGCCCGCTCGCGCTCGGCCCCGCCGGCCCAGGCGGCCAGCCCATCCTCAACCAGGCGCGCCGCCGCCGCGTCGAGCTCGAGCCGCGCCCGGTCCAGCTCGGCCCGCATCTCGGCCTGAGCCTCGGCGAGGGGGCGTCCCTTGAGACGGGCGTTCAGGAAATTCGACGCTTCTCGCAGCGTCGCCGGCGTGACCCCCGCCGACAGCTTCATCAGCCGGTTCTCGACCGCCCCGTCCTCCGCCACGAGGACGGCCAACGCCTCCTCGGTTCCCAGGGGCACGAACTCCACGTGCTTGACGCCCGCCGACCGGGCCGGCGCCGCGACGATGCCGGCGCCGCCCGCCAGGCCCGAGAGCAGGGCCGAGGCCTCGTCCAGGGCCTCCTCGAAGGATCGGCCGCGTCCGGCCAGGCGCCCGTCGATCTCGCGGCGTTCCTCCTCGGTCAGGTCGCCGATCTCCAGAAGGCCGTCGACGAAGAGCCTGAGGCCAGCGTGCGTCGGCACCCGCCCGGCGGACGTGTGCGGCGAGGCGAGCAGGCCCGCCATCGTCAGGTCCTGCATGGTGTTGCGTATCGACGCCGGCGACAGCGCCATTCCCCCGCGCGACACGGTGCGGGAGCCCACGGGTTCGCCGGTCTCGAGATAGGTCTCCACCACCCGCCGAAAGATGTCCCGCGCCCGCGCGTCGAGGTCGCTCAGCGAGGCGGAGCCGCCGGGGAGGATCACATTCACGCCGCCACCGCCTTTCGCGCCTCCCAGTCGGCCCGCTCCAGCCGGTGCACCAGGCAGTCGTCCTCGTCGTTGAACAGTCGCCGCTCGACCGGACGGAAGCCCAGCCGCTGGTAGAAACGGTGTGCGTCGGCGTTGGAGTTCAACGGGTCGATCAGGATGGCGGTCACCTCCGGCCGCGCGAAACAGGCGTCGATCGCCATCGTCATCATGCGCGTGCCATAGCCGCGGTTCAGGGCGTCGGCCTCGCCGATCCAGATGTCCAACGCGCGATAACCCGCGTCGATCGGCGCCCAGTAGCCGTACGGCTCCCGCGCCGGGTCGATATCCAGCATGGCGCCGATCGGCCGGCCGTCGACCTCGGCGACGAAGTACTGGAACGCGTCGGACTGGGACCTGAGCTCCTGGGTCCAGTCCGCCCCCTGGAAGGCGGTCGTCGCCTCGGGGTCGTCGGTGACGCAGGCGACGACGTGCGGCTCCTGATCCCATGCCGCGAGCAGCGGCGCGTCGTCGAGCGTAGCGGGTCGAAGCGTCAGGCGATCTGCGGCGCGCATGTGGCGGGTCCTCTCGCGATAGGATAAGCGGCTCAGCCCTTCCTTCAAGACGAGCCGAGGTCTCATGCGTCCCTCCGACCGCGCCCCCGATCAGCTCCGCGCCGTGACCCTGGAGACCGGCGTGAACCGCTACGCCGAAGGGTCCTGCCTGGTCAGCTTCGGCCACACGAAGGTTCTGGTGACCGCCTCGGTGGAGGAAAGCCTGCCCGGCTGGCTTCGCGGCAAGGGCCAGGGCTGGGTCACGGCCGAGTACGGCATGCTGCCCCGCGCCACCCACACCCGCGGCCGGCGCGAGGCGGCGGCGGGCAAGCAGTCGGGACGCACCCAGGAGATCCAGCGCCTGATCGGGCGCTCCATGCGCGCCGTGGTCGACCTGAAGGCGCTGGGAGAGCGCCAGGTGGTTCTGGACTGCGACGTGATCCAGGCCGACGGCGGCACCCGCACCGCCGCCATTACCGGGGCCTGGGTCGCCATGGCGTCGGCCTTCGCCTACCTGCGCGCGGAGGGCGTGATGAAGGCGGATCCCATCCTGGACCAGGTCGCGGCCGTGTCGTGCGGCGTGTTCGCCGACACCCCCGTGCTTGACCTCGACTACGAGGAGGACTCCGCGGCAGAGGCGGACTCCAACTTCGTCCTGACGGGCGCCGGGCAAATCGTGGAGATCCAGGCCACCGGCGAGAAGCGCGGCTTCACCCGGACCGAGTTCGACCGCCTGTTCCAGCTCGCCGAGGCAGGCTGTGCCGAACTCTTCGCCCTCCAGCGCGCCGCGCTCGCCGCATAGGCCGGATCAGAGGCCGGGATCGTAGGCGCCCTGTTCGGCGCAGCGCGTTTCCAGCGCCGTCTGCTTGCGACAGCGCAGTTCGTCGGCCATGGCGCAGACGGTATCCGAGGCGGCGGTCTTCATGACGCCGGGCACCAGCGCGTGCACGAAGGCCGCGCCTGCCGCGCCCATCAACCGGAAGCCATAGGCCGAGGCCGCCCACAGATGCTCGAAATAGCCCTCGCCAACCTCGCGCGGGTGTCGCAGGAAGAGGTCGTCGATCATCTTGCGCATGTCCCCTCATATCATGCGACGCGGCGCGGCCTACCGCCACGGCCCAAAACCGCCTAAACCGCGCTCCATCAACAGACGCCCGCGCCGGACGGCCGCAGGGCGCTTAGAGACCGGGAGACCAGACCCATGGCCGATGGAACCGCAGGCGTCGCAGGCGCGCAGAAGACCTTCCGCTGGGAGGACCCGCTGGACCTGGACGGCCGTCTGACGGACGACGAAGCGATGATCCGGGACGCGGCGCGGGCCTATGCGCGCGACCGGCTGTTGCCCCGCGTCGTGGCCGCCTTCCGGGACGAGACGTTCGACCGCGCCATCATGACCGAGATGGGCGAGATGGGCTTCCTGGGGGCGATGCTGCCGGAACAGTACGGCGGCTCGGGGGCCTCTCACGTCGCCTATGGCCTGATCGCGCGCGAGATCGAGGCGGTGGACTCCGGCTACCGCTCGGCCATGAGCGTGCAGTCGTCTCTGGCCATGTATCCGATCTACGCCTTTGGCTCGGAAGAGCAGAAGGCGCGCTTCCTGCCGAAGATGGCGGCCGGCGAGCTGATCGGCTGTTTCGGCCTGACCGAGGCCGACGGCGGCTCGGATCCGGCCTCGATGAAGACGAAGGCCGTGAAGGTCGAGGGCGGCTATCGCCTGAACGGCGCCAAATACTGGATCACCAACTCGCCGATCGCGGACCTGGCGATCGTCTGGGCCAAGCTGGACGACGCCATCCGGGGCTTCATCGTCGAGCGCGGCATGGACGGCTTCACCACCGACAAGATCGGCGACAAGCTGTCCTTGCGCGCCTCGATCACCGGCGACATCGGTCTGAACGACGTGTTCGTGCCGGAAGAGAACCTGCTCCCGGGCGTCAAGGGTCTGCGCGGCCCGTTCAGCTGCCTGAACAAGGCCCGCTACGGCATCGCCTGGGGCGCGATGGGGGCGGCGGAGTTCTGCTTCCACGCCGCCAGGAACTATGTGGCCGAGCGCAAGCTTTTCGGTCGGCCGCTGTCGGCGCGCCAGCTCGTGCAGAAGAAGCTCGCCGACATGCAGACCGAGATCTTTCTCGGTCTGGAAGGCGCCTATGCGCTCGGCCGTCTGCTCGACACCGGCGCCTGGGTGCCCGAGGCCATCTCGATGATGAAGCGCAACAACTGCGGCAAGGCGCTGGCCATCGCGCGCGAGGCCCGCGACATGCACGGCGGCGCCGGCATCACCGGCGAGCTCCACGTCATGCGTC
>JBKBUS010000080.1:0-6794 GCA_046290035.1 Brevundimonas sp. | reverse complement strand
TCGGGCGAGGCGCAGTCGCGCATCGACATCGGCCTGCCCGCGCCGCAACAGGCGCTGGCGGAAGCGGTGATCGCCACCGGCAAGCCGGTCGTGGTGCTGCTGCGGCACGGGCGGGCGCTGGCGATCGAGGGCGCGGTGCGCGAGGCGCATGCCATCCTGGCGACCTGGTTCCTGGGCTCGGAGACGGGCCATTCCATCGCCGACATCCTGTTTGGCGACCATGCGCCCAGCGGCCGCCTGCCGGTCAGCTTCCCACAGGCCTCGGGCCAGCAGCCCTATTTCTACAATCATCGCCGGACCGGCCGCCCGCAGCTGACGCCAGAGGGGGCGGAGTACAAGGCGCGCTATCGCGAGGTGACGCACGAGGCGCTGTATCCGTTCGGCTTCGGCCTGACCTACACCCGCTTCGAGTACGGCCCGGTCGAACTGAGCGCGGCGCGGATGAACGCCGACGGGTCGGTGACGGCGCGCTGCCGGATCACCAACGTGGGCGGGCGCGAGGGCGAGGAAGTCGCCCAGCTCTACATCCACGACCGGGTCGCGAGCCTGGTCCGCCCGGTGCGCGAGCTCAAGGACTTCCGCAAGGTCCGGCTGGCCCCCGGCCAGTCGACGACGGTGGAGTTCACCATCGACCGCGAGCACTTGGCCTTCGTCAATCCGGACCTGCGCCGGGTGGCGGAGCCGGGCGAGTTCGACGTCTGGATCGCGCCCTCCGCCGTGGCGGGCGAGCCGGCGACCCTGACGCTGGCCTAGCCGAGGGCGAACAGGGCGGGCAGGCCCTGCCAGACGATGGACAGGGCCGCCACGCCGGCCCCGAGCACGCCGAGCCGCGCCATCCAGCGGTGCGCCTCGGTGTCCGCCCGCGAGACGTCTCGGGCCGCAAAGACGCCGAGCACCACGGCGGCCGCGAGACAGGCGACGCTGAACGCCGCCACGCCGAGCCTTGAGCCGGCGCTCTGGGCGCTGTTCAGGACGTCGAACACGCTGGCGATGGCGTACACGCCCGCGAAATGAACCGCCCAGATCAGGTGCGGGCCGAGCAGGTTGCGCCAGGGGCCCATCTCACCCTCCCGGAAACAGGCGGGTCAGGCTCGCCGCCACAAGCCCCTGGACCGCCGCGTAGGTCATGAAGAAGGCGCAGAGGTCGACGGTGGAGGTGCGGTTCGCCGCCAGATTCCCGGTCGCCGCCCTGAGCACGACGTAGACGCCCATCAAGAGCGCGACGCCGACCAGGGTCCCCTGCCAGCTGATCATGGCGAAGACGATCGCGCCCTGGCTTAGCGCGTCCGGGCGCAGGCCCGCGCTCCACCAGGTCAGGACATCCGTCCCGAAGGCGACGGCCAGGGCCAGACTCGCGCCCGCGAGCGACAGGGCCGAACCCCAAGCGCCCAGCTGGGGATTGCGGCGTAGGGTACGAGGGGCACACAGGGCGGCTCCGGCCGCGAGCGCCAGCGCGGCCCCGGCCCCCGCGAGGGAGCCGAGGCCCGGCGGCGCGACCCACTGATCGCCGCTGCGGCTCCACAGGAAGACGTAGCTGAACACCGCCATCAGGAAGACCATGCCGATGACGATCAGCAGCACCGCCATCGCCCACCACCCGTGGCTGCGCGGCCCCGCCACATAGGTCGGCGCCATGACGCCCGCGCCGATGTCGACCTCGTCCTGACTGGGCCGCCAGTCGGTATCCCAAAGCCAGTGCATGACGCACAGGACCGCGAGCACGCCGCACGCGACCGAGACGGCGTAGGCCTGGACCGTCAGCAGCAGGAAGAAGCCCGCGGTGAAGATCGCGGCGAAGAAATGCCAGGGCGAGGGCTCCGGCATCGTCTGCACATACTGCGGCTCCGCCTCGATCGAGCCGGTGACCAGGGTCTCGCGCCGGCCGGTGGCGGAGTTGGGCAGGAAGTAGCGGCCCTCGTCGACGTTCCTGGCGAAGTCGGGATCGTCCCACAGGGGATAGCGGCTCTTCACGATCGGGATGCTGCGGGTGTTGTGCAGGCCCGTCGGCAGCCACTCCAGCGTCCCCGCGCCGAAGACGTTGCCGGCGCCTTCCTCGGCGGTGAAGCGGAAGCGGCGGACCAGATCGATCACGAACAGCACGACCCCCGCCGCGAAGATGAAGGCCCCGATCGTCGAGATCAGGTTGGGGATCTCCCAGCCGCGCTCGGGCAGGTAGGTGTAGACGCGCCGGGGCATGCCCATCAGCCCGGTCAGGTGCATGGGCAGGAAGGTCACGTGCATGCCGGTGAACATCAGCCCGAAGACCCATCGTCCCACCCGCTCCGACAGGGCGAACCGGCTGGTCATCGGGATCCAGTAGTAGAGCGCCGCGAACAGCGGGAAGACCATCCCGCCGATCAGCACGTAGTGCAGGTGCGCCACGATGAAGTAGGTGTCGTGGACCTGCCAGTCGAAGGGCACGAGCGCGACCATCACCCCGGTCAGCCCGCCCATGGTGAAGACCATGACGCTGCCGACGACGAACAGCCCGGGCGTCGAGACCTTGAAGCGGCCGGCCATGAGGGTGGCGATCCAGGCGAAGACCTGGATGCCCGCCGGCACGCTGACGGCCATGCTGGCGGCGGAGAAGAAGCTGACCGACATCGGCGGCATGCCGGTCGCGAACATGTGGTGCGACCAGACGCCGAAGCTGATGAAGGCGGTGGCGATGATGGCCAGCACCACCAGTCCGTGTCCCACAAGCCGGGTGCGCGCGACGGTCGCCACCATCATGCTCATCAGCCCCGCGGCGGGGATGAAGATGATGTAGACCTCCGGGTGGCCGAAGAACCAGAACAGGTGCTGCCACAGGAGCGGGTCGCCGCCCCGCGTGGGGTCGAAGAAGGGCCAGTTCAGCGCCCGCTCCAGCTCCAGCAGCAGGGTCGCCAGGATGATGGCCGGAAAGCCGATGATGATCATCACCGCGAAGGCCAGCATGGCCCAGGCGAAGATCGGCATGCGGGTCAGGGTCATGCCCGGCGGGCGGTTCTTCAGCACGCCGACCACGATCTCGATGGCCCCGGCGATGGCCGAGATCTCAATGAAGCCGATCCCCAGGAGCCAGAAGTCGGCGTTGATTCCCGGCGAATAGGCCTTTGACGTCAGGGGCGGATACATGAACCAGCCGCCGTCCGGGGCCAGGCCGAAGAAGAGCGAGCAGAAGAAGGCCAGACCGCCCACCAGGTAGGCCCAGAAGGCATAGGCGCTCAGCCTGGGAAACGGCAGGTCGCGCGCCGCGAGCATCTGGGGCAGCAGCAGCACCCCCAGCGCCTCCACCGCCGGCACGGCGAAGAGGAACATCATCACCGTGCCGTGCATGGTGAAGACCTGGTTGTAGGTCTCCTGCGGCAGGACTCCGTTCATCGGCAGCGCCAGCTGGGTGCGCATCAGGAGCGCGAGCACGCCCGCCAGCACGAAGAACAGGAAGGCCGCGCCGACGTAGTAGGGGCCGACGTAGTTGTTGTTGACGACGGTCAGCCAGCCGAACCAGCCCCCCTTGGGCTCGATCCAGGCCTTCTTGAGCGTCTCCAGCTCGCCCTCCGGACGCGGACCCTTGGTCGGGAAGCGGTCGTAGAGCGCCGGGTCGAAACCCTTGGGCGGCCGGCCGTCGGCCGCGCTCACTTCAGGCCCTCGAGATAGGCGGTGACGGCCAGCAGCTCCTCGCCGGACAGGTTCTGGTAGGCAGGCATGCGCGCGCCCGGCTTGATGTCCTGGGTGTTGGAGACCCAGCCGCCCAGCGTGCCGCGGTTGTTCGGCAGGATGCCGGCGCCCAGCGTCCGGCGCGACCCGACGTGGGTCAGGTCGGGGCCAGCCAGGCCGTTCGCCTCCGTGCCCCGCACGACGTGACAGGCGCCGCAGCCGGAGTTCAGGAACACCTCGGCGCCGAAGGCCGCCTCCGCCGTCGCCGGAGATTGCGCGGGCGTCCTCAGCCGCGCCAGCTGAGCCTCGAAGGCGGCGGGCTCGTGGGCCACCACGACCAGACCCATCAGCGCGTGAGGTCCGCCGCAGTATTCGGCGCACTGGCCCCCGTAGGCCCCGGGCGCGTCGGCCTGGAGCCTGAGGATGTTCGTGCGGCCAGGGATCATGTCCAGCTTGCCCGACAGACGCGGCACCCAGAAGCTGTGAACGACGTCGGCGGACGTCAGCTCGAACACCACCGGACGGCCGGCGGGGATGTGCACCTCATTGGCGTCCCAGGCGATCTCACGGCCTTGCGGGTCTAGGTAGCTGACGCGCCACCACCACATCTCGCCCGAGACCCGGATGCGCAGTTCGTCGCCCGTGGGCGCGTCGGTGAGGCGAGACGTCAGGCTGAGGCCCCAGACCAGCAACGCTGTCAGAACCACCACAGGAAAGGCGATCCCGCCCGCCCAGATCAGGCGCTCGCCGCCGAAGCGCCGCTTCACCTCGTCGGGCGCGAAAAGGGCGATCCACAGCGCGACCAGCACCACGGCCAGAACGACCGCGAACATTAAGAGAAGCACCCAAGACAGGAGCGTCACCGGCGCCGCGAACGGCCCGGCGGGATCGAGCACCGGCGGCGGCCATCCGGCCAGCGCCTCACTCGGGCTTGAGCGTGTAGAGGTAGGCGGCGACATCGCGGGCCTCGGTGTCGGTCAGGGGCATGGGCGGCATGCCCGAGCGGGGGGTGAAGCGGGTGGCGTCGCGCACATAGGCGGCCAGGAGGTCGGGCTCGTTCGGCAGGCGCCCGGCGATCAACGGCCGGTCGGCGAAGCCGTTCAGCGACGGTCCGGTCCGCCCCCGGGGCCAGTCCACGCCGGGAATGTCGTGACAGGAGGCGCAGCCGACGCGGGCGATGACCCGGCGGCCCTCGGCGGCGGAAGCGCCCGCCATCGGGTGGCGCTCGGCCTCGGTGGCACCGCAGCCGGCCAGAACGACGGCCAGGCCCGCGGCCGCCAGCGACCTTCGTCGTGATCCTGCCTGTCGCCCGAAGCCCGCCACCGAAGCGGAACCTCTCGCGACGGCGAAGGTTCCGGACAGATGCCTCGACTGTCTCGTCCGGTGATCACCGCGACCGCCCTGCTGCTGGCCGGATGCATGGCCGAGGCCGAGCCGCGCCACGGCGACCCCTTCAACGCGACGGGTGAGGTGATCGCCTATGGCGGCGGGGGGGCAGGGGCGAACGCGGCATGCTTCACCTGTCATGGCCTGCGCGGCGAGGGCAACGACGCGGGCGCGCCGCGGCTCGCGGGACTGCCGGCCGGCTATCTGGTGAAGCAGCTGGAGGACTATGCCGACGGACGGCGCCAGCACGGCGACATGGCGCGGATCGCGCGTCATCTTTCGCACGCCGACCGGATCAAGGTGGCGGAATGGTATGCGGCCCTGCCGCCGACGAGCGCGGGCGCAGAGAGGCCCGTCGCCGGGGCCTCGCTCTACCACGACGGCGATCCGACGCGTGGACTGCCGTCCTGCGCCAGCTGCCATGGCGCGCGCGGGGAGGGGCGGGGCCTGGCCTCGCCGCCCCTGGCGGGGCAGCCGCCCGCGTACCTGGCGGAGCAGCTTCGCCTGTGGCGCGCTGGCAAGCGCCAGAACGATCCCCGTCGGGCGATGCTGGCCATCAGCCGGCGGCTTTCGGAGTCCGAGATCGACCGGCTTTCCGCCTACGCCGCGTCGCTTCCGGGAGCCGGGGCGGCAATGGACGAAGGAAGGGCGTCATCCCCGCCAGGGCGTCGTCCCGATCCACGAAATGATGCTTCAGCGCCGCGCCCGCATGCAGGGGGATCATCAGCAGGAGCACGATGATCAGGGCGAAGTGGATACGCTCGGACGCCCACAGGACCGCCCACCTCTGGCCCTGCGGCAGGTCGGCGAGCGGCAGCAGCGGCCAGGGCGCGACGCCCGCCAGCGACAGGGGCTGCTCCGACGCCACGGACGACCACATGGCCCAGCCGCTGAGCGGCAGAAGCACAAGTACGGCGTAGAAGGCGTAGTGGGTCAGGTGGGCGGAGTTGCTCTGCCAGCCGGGCTTGTCGGCGTCGTTGACGGGTCCCGGAACCGTCAGCCGCCAGAGTCCGCGTAGCAGGATGAGAAGCAGCAGCAGCACGCCGACCTGGCTGTGCAACTGGTAGCCCTGGAGCTTCTCCGGGCCCACCGGCATGCGCCCCACGTACCAGCCCCACCACAGCTGGAAGAAGACGAGCGCCGCCATGCCCCAGTGGAAGGCCATGCCGACGGGGGAATAGACGCGTCGGCGGGTGTGGCCGCGCGCCCAGGTCCGAAGCCGTCCGACCAGCTTCAAGCCGGCCGCTCCCGCCAGCCGATGCGACGTCCCGCGATCGCCAGGGCGGCGATCAGGTACAGCCCAGCGCCCGGAGCCCACATGATCAGACCGGCCAGTTGCTGATCCTCGAGCCAGCCGAGCCCCCACGCCAGGGTGGTCAGCGCATGGGGCGCATAGACCGGCTCCGGCGCGAAGGTCAGGACGGCGCCGAGCAGTCCCGTGTGCACCAGCGTCGCCAGCACCGCCCCAGTCGCCGGCAGGATCTCGGCCCCGCGCACGGCGCTCCAGAAGGCGACGGCGGAGGCGAGCAGGCTGATCTGCATCAGCCAGTAGAAGGCGTCGTTGGACAGGGCCGCCCCATAGGCGGTCGGCGCGTGCCAGGCCCAGAGGACGACCGCTTGAAGCAGCGTGACGACGAGGAGCGGCAGGCGCGCCTTGGGCAGGGCCCAGGCGATCAGCGGGGCGGCCACGCCCATCAGAAGCAGATGATGGACGGTCCGCGCGGTGAACAGCGCGGAGCTGAGCGCGCACAGGGGCGACACGAAGCTGA
>JBKBUS010000412.1:0-1607 GCA_046290035.1 Brevundimonas sp. | reverse complement strand
GTTGCGGACGCCGCCGCCGGAGGGCCCGCCGTAGACCTGCATGACTACCGGATAGGGTCGTGAGGGATCGAAACCCGGCGGCGTGGTCATCTGCCAGACCAGGGTCTCGCCTCCATTCTCAAGCGTGCCGAAGGTCGGCTCCTGCTTGCGCGCCACATAGGGGGCGTAGGGGTGGTCCGCGTCCAGCGCGTTCTCCTCGATCCAGCGCACGAAGGTCCCGTCGGCGCGATAGAGGGCCGACTGCGGCGGGGTGTCGACGTTGGAAAAGTTGCCGACGTAGGCCGTGCCCGAGCCGTTGACCGACGCGCTCCACCAGCCGCCGCGGGGCGTCACCTCGGCCGGAGCGACGGTGTCGTTCAGGCTCGCGCGGAACAGTTGCTGCTCGATGGGATACTCCCGCCCGTCGCGCATCGAGGCGGTGAAGAAGACCTCGCCGGTCTCCTCGTTCACCCCGTCCAGCGACTTCACCGGGTACTCGCCCTGGGTGATCGGCCGGATGACCGACCCATCGGCGGCGTGGAGGTAGAGGTGTCGCCAGCCGCTCTCTTCCGACGACCAGATGAAGCCGCCGTCCTCCAGCGCATGGAAGTCGTGGGTCAGCTCGACCCAGGCGTCGGCGCGCTGGGTGGTCAGAACCCGGCTCTGGCCGGTCGCCGGGTCGACGGCCAGCAGATCGAGAGTCTTCTGATCCCGCGATTGGCGTTGCACGTAGAGGGTTCTGCCGTCGGCGGACCAGTCCACCCGGGCCAGATAGATGTCGGGGTTGTCGCCCAGATCGACCTTCACGCGGGCGCCGGTCTGGCGGTCATGGACGTAGAGCTCCACCACGGCGTTCGGACGGCCCGCGCGCGGGTAGCGCTGCTCGATCACCGTCGCGCCGCCGCCGGTGATGTCCAGGCGTGGAATGACGTCCACGGTGGACTCATCGGTGCGCTGAAGCGCGATGTAGCGCTCGTCGGGGCTCCACCAGTAGCCGGTGTCGCGGTCCATCTCCTCCTGCGCGATGAATTCGGCGGTGGCCCAGGTGATCAGCCCGTCTCCGTCGGTGGTGATCGGCGTCTCGGTCCCCGCGGTGAGGTCGAACACGACCAGGTCCTGATCACGCACATAGGAGACGAAGTTGCCCTCGGGGCTGACCTTGGCGTCGATCTCGTCGGCCTCGGTCTCGGTCAGGCGGCGGACCGAGCCGTCGGCCCGGGCGGCGAGGAAGATGTCGCCCTCCAGCGGGGCGAGGATGTATCGGCCCTGTTCGTCCCAGCTGTACTCGACCACGCCGCGCTGGCTGATGCGCATGCGCTCGCGCCGCGCGATCTCGGCCTCGGACAGCTCGCCCGCGTCGGGCACGAGGGCGCGGGCGTCGATCAGCTTGAACGGCTCGCCGCCGGACACGGGCGCGGCCCAAAGGTCGAGCACGTCCACGTCGTCCTCGCGCGAGCGCAGGAAGGCCACCAGCTCGCCGTCGGGCGACAGGCTGACCCCGCGCGCCACCGGTCCGTTCAGCGCCGGGTCCGCATAGACGCGCTCGGGCGTCAGGATCCCGGGGTCCTGCGGCTGAGCGATGGCGGTGAGGGGAAGGGCGAGGGCGGCGACGGTGGCCAGAAGCGCTG
>JBKBUS010000079.1:0-6943 GCA_046290035.1 Brevundimonas sp. | reverse complement strand
GTTCGCCGCGCGCGCCCTTCTGCATGATGGGGGTCTGCTTCGACTGCATGGCCGAGGTGGACGGCGTGTCGTCCGTACAGACGTGCCTGGTGACCGTGCGGGAGGGGATGAGCGTGGCTCGTCAGATGGGCAAGCGGAGGTTATCGCGTTGAACGACGTGGACGTCCTCGTCGTCGGTGCGGGACCGGCGGGCATGTCCGCCGCGACCGCGGCGCGGAACGGCGGTCTTTCCGTGCTGGTCATCGACGAGCAGCCTGGTCCCGGCGGCCAGATCTGGCGTTCGGTGGAAACCGCGGCCGACCGTGACGCGGTCCTGGGTTCCTCATTTTCGGAGGGCCGCCCCGTCGCGGAGTCGTTTCGTGCCTCCGGGGTCCACTACGAGAACGAGGCTCAGCTTTGGCTGATCGAGCGCGGTTTCCGGGCGTACGTCACGAAGGGCGGATCGGCGAGGGTCCTAACCGCCCGAACGATCGTGCTCGCGACGGGGGCGCAGGAGCGACCGGCGCCGTTCCCTGGATGGACGCTTCCAGGTGTGCTGACTGTCGGTGCCGCCCAGATTCTGCTCAAGAGTTCCGGCCAGATCCCCTCCGGCCCGGTCTGGATCGCGGGCAACGGACCGCTGCCGCTACTCTACGCCACGCAGCTTCTTAATGCCGGCGGCGAGCTTGCCGGCTTCCTCGACACCTCCCCTCGGGGGCGCTGGCGGTTCGCCGCTCGGCATCTTCCAGCCGCCCTGCGGGCCTACGGCGACCTCGCCAAGGGGCTGAGCTGGACGGTCGGACTGCGCCGCAGCGCCGGCCGATACGTCACCGGCGTGGACGAGATCGAGGCCGTGGGCTCGGGACGGCTGGAACAGGTGCGCTACCGCTCCGGTCGCAAGGACTGGCGCAGTGGGGATGCGAGCACGCTCCTGGTGCATGAAGGTGTCGTTCCGAACATCCACGTCGCCCTGTCGCTCGGCTGCGAGGTCCGCTGGAACGAGGCGCAGAGTTGCTTCGCACCGGTCCTCGACCCCGATGGCGAGACGACCGTTCCGGGCGTCTTCATCGCCGGGGACGGCATGGGCATCGGCGGAGCGAAGGCCGCTCTGCTGAGGGGCGAGATAACGGGTCATGCGCTCGTCGAGAGGCTTCGCGGTCGGAGCGCGGGTAAGATCGTGAGCGGGTTGCGGAAACGGTTGGGCGCGGAGCTGGCGATGCGTCCGTTGTTGGACGCGCTCTACACGCCGCGCGCGCAGGTCCTGGAACCTGCGGATGCTACGATCGTGTGCCGCTGCGAGGAGGTCACCGCCGGAGACGTCAGGGCACTGGGAAGGGTGGGGCAGCCCGGACCCAATCAGCTGAAGGCGGCAAGTCGGGCCGGCATGGGTCCCTGCCAGGGGCGGCAGTGCGGCTACACGATCACCAGGCTGCTCGCGGAGACGCAGGGGCGGTCGCCCGCCGACGTGGGCTTCTTCAACATCCGATCGCCGCTCAAACCCGTCACGCTTGGCGAACTGGCCTCGTTGAGGGGCGAGGAGCGCGGCTCGGAAACGGCATGCGCCGTCGGCGGCGACGAGCGGGACGGCTGAACAGGTGGGGATTTAGAATGAAGGCTCGGCACACCGTCCTATCGATCCTCTTCGCCACCTGGATCGTCTCGTCCGTCGACCGGATGGCCATGTCGGTGGCGCTGCCGTACATCTCGTCCGACTTCGGGCTGGGACCGCTCGAGGGCGGAATCCTGCTGAGCGCCTTCTTCCTCGGGTATTCGCTGGCGCACATTCCCGGTGGCATACTCGCGGACCGGTTCGGTGTGCGCCGCGTCGCCACCGTGGCGCTCCTTTGGTGGTCGGCGTTCACGGCTCTGACCGGGATCGCGACAGGCAAGGCGGTGATGCTGGTCGCCCGCTTCGTATTCGGCCTCGGCGAGGGGTTGTATCCGGCATGTGCCTTCAAGACGATCGCGACTTGGTTCCCTAAACGGGAGCGGGCGACGGCGAACGCGATGATGCTCGCCTCCAACCCCTTGGGCCTCGCCATCAGTCCGCTCGTGGTCGTGGCCGTCATGTCGATCTGGGGGTGGCGAGCCGTCTTCCTCGTGCTGTTCGTTCCCGGCATCGTCATCGCGGCACTGGTCTGGCAGCTGGTCCGCGATCGACCGTCGGAAAGTCCGCGGGTCTCATCGACCGAACTCGCCGAGATCGAGGATGGCGAGGAGGCCGCCTCCGAGCATCATGGAGCCGGCGGGATCATGGCCGCGCTGCGCGAGCCGAACATCCTGCGCTTCTTCCTGGTGCTCTTCACATTCGACATCGCCTTTTGGGGTTTCACCGCCTGGCTGCCGACCTACCTGGTGAAGGAGCGGGGCCTCTCCATGGGGCAGATGGGAGTAGCGGCCGCGCTTCCCTTCCTGGTGGGGACGGTCGGCAGCGTATTGGGCGGCTGGCTCTCGGATCACGTCTTCACGAGACAACGCAGGTTCCCAATCATCGCCTGCGAGGTCGCGTCCGCCTTGTTCCTATATCTGACGTTCACCGCGACGACCCTGCAGTCCGTGATCGTCTACCAGACGGCCGCCGGGTTCTTCCTCATGACGTTCTTCGCGGTGTTCTGGGCTCTGCCGATGAACTCGATCCCGCAGAACGTGATGGGCATCGCCAGCGGTTTCATCAACATGGCGGGGCAGCTGGCTGCGTTCATCGCGCCGCTGCTGTTCGGATACCTCGTGCAAGTCACGGGTGATTTCGGCGTGACGTTCGGAGTCCTGGTCTTCGCTCTGCTGCTGTCTTCGGCGCTGGTGCTGACGCTTCCGAACGGGACGGAGCCCGCCCGTATGCCCGGCGTCCCCGCATGACGTCGCCAGGGCCGGCGGTGGCCTCTCGGGCGGCCATCGCCGTGTCGGGCGTTCGGTACAAACCCTCTGGAGATCCTGAATGAGTACCATCGAGAGGTTCGAAAGGGGGCCGCGTCACAGCCGCGTCGTCGTGCACGGCGGAACGGCCTACTTCTCCGGTCTGACCGCAACCGACGCGACGGGAAGCATCGAGGATCAGACCCGTCAGATCCTCGAGAAGGCTGACGCGCTCCTCGCCACTCTCGGGGTCGACCGGAGCTCGCTGATCTGCGCGAACATATGGTTGCGGGACATCGGTGACTTCGGCGCGATGAACCGGGTTTGGGAGGGATGGATCGACCCGGAGCACCCGCCCGCAAGAGCCACGGTGGAGTCCTCGCTGGCGCTCCCCCAACTCCTCATCGAGATCCAGTTCCAAGCGGCCGTCGACTGACGCCTACCTCCCCCGAATGGGTTCCGCACATCCGATGCGGACGACGACACTACGAGGACCCGACGATGACGAACGGTAAAGCAGCAATGGCGAGAATCGTGGTAGCGGAGATCTTCGAAGTCGAAGCCGCCTTCGCGAAGCCGTACGGCCTCTCCAAGAACTACGGTGTCATGACGACCGCCCGGGCAGTGATGCTGAAGCTGGTCGACGAGGACGGCATCGTGGGTTGGGGTGAGGCGAACTCGATGCAGCCTTTCACCCCGGAATCTCCGAAGGAGGCGGCGAAGGTCCTGCGTGAAACGCTACTGCCGGCCGTGATGCGGGAACGGAATCCGGAGCCGGGTCCGGTCGACCTTCTCCTGGATGGGGCGGTCGCCCATCAGCTCTGCGCCAAGGGCGCCGTCAGCATGGCGCTGCTCGACATACAGGGGCATAGGCAGGGAGTGTCGGTGGCAACTCTCCTCGGAGGAGCCCTGAGGCGCTCCCTCCCCGTTCTATGGCCGTTGGGAACGGGAACGGCGGAGGACGACGCTCTCGTCATCGAGGAACGTGCGCCGCAGGGCTTCGAAACCTACATGCTGAAGATGGGCGATGCAGCGGTGGAACGTGAGGTGGCCCGGGTCGCGGAACTCGCCAGGCGGTATGGTTCCCGGTTCAACTGGATTGCCGATGCGAACCAGGGATGGTCGATGGACGAGGCGGCGCGGTTCCTCGAGCATGCCACTGGGCAGAACCTGGCCTTCGTCGAGCAGCCCGTGGCGGCCGCAAATCGGGAAGGGCTCGCGAGCCTCCAGGCATCCACGTCCTTTCCGATCTCGGCCGACGAGTCGCTGCTCGGCCTCTCCGAGGCGGCGGAACTCGCCCGTCTCGGATCAGCCAGGATCTTCAGCGTCAAGAGCAGCAAGAACGGCGGGCCGCTTCGGGCTCAGAGGGTAGCGGCCGTGGGCGAAGCCTTCGGCATCGACTGCTACATGAACTCCATGCTCGAATTCGGCATCACACAGGCGGCCTCGCTCCATCATGCCGCCACCGTCCGCAATCTTGTCGACGTCGGTCACGCGTACATGTCCACGCTCAGGCTCGCGGAGGACCCCACCGACTTCGAGAGCTTCGTTCGCCAAGGGCGTGTTGAGTTGCCAACCGGGCCAGGGCTCGGGATCCAAGTGGACGAGGAGCACGTCCGGCGGCTCTCCGTAGCGAGCCACAGGGTCGCGGCCTCCGAATAGATCCGATTATAGGATCCGACTTGCTACCCCCGAGGGCGCTCTGGCGTCGGATCTCTGCCGATGTCTCGACGGTTCAGGGCCTTCGCAGAAGGGCCAAGCGTCCGCGCGATTGCGCGGATGCTTTCGTTTCCTGATCAGACCAGAACAACCTGGTTGACTGACGCTCGACCCCGCTCAATTTGCATAACCGTTCAGAATATCGACCTCGATCTTACGACTTTGACAGAAAGGGCTGCGGATCGTCTTCTCCTTGTAATAAACCGATCAGGGAGACGGGGAGATGGCGGGGATCACTGTTCGCGGCGTGAATGCGCGAGCCAAACTTCTCTATGGTGCGGGCCTCGTTGCTCCCATCATGCTGCTCGGTGCGCCTGTGGACGCGCAGACGCTGCCTCCGGCGTCTTCTTCATCGCCGACGTCTACGGCTCCGGCGGCTGCGGCCGCGCAGGAGCCTGCTCCAGCGACCGCACCGGTCTCCCAGACGAACTCGGCGGCTGCTCGGGACGCCGCTTCTGACGCGGATTCTGCGCCCCTGAGTTCGGAGCCGGATCAGCCGCAACAGGGCGGCGACATCGTCGTGACCGGAACGCGGGTCATTCGCGACGGCTACCAGGCGCCGACGCCTACGACCGTATTGGGCGCCGAGCAGATCGCTCAGAAGGCTCCAGCCAACATCGCGGACTACGTGAACGAGCTGCCTTCGCTGGCCGCGAGCAACACGCCCCGCGCCAACGTCGGCTTCGTCAGCGCGGGTCTGGTGGGAATCAACGCTCTCAACCTGCGGAACCTCGGCGCAAACAGGACGCTCGTGCTGCTCGACGGGCAGAGGATCGGCGCCTCCACGCTGACCGGGTTCGTCGACGTCAACAACATTCCGCAGGCGTTGGTGAAGCGGGTCGACGTCGTGACCGGCGGCGCTTCCGCGGAATGGGGTTCCGACGCCGTCGCCGGCGTCGTCAACTTCGTGCTCGACAAGGACTTCACGGGTGTGAAGGGGTTGGTACAGGGCGGGGTGACGACCTATGGGGACGATCGCAACTACAACATCCAGTTGACGGCCGGGACGAAGTTCGCCGGGGATCGTGGCCACTTCCTGATCAGCGGGGAGATACAGCACAGCGACGGGATCACCGGCATCGGTGATCGCAAATGGTACAACTACTCGAAGCTGTTCATCAATCCCGCCTATAATGCGACGACGAACAACACTGTCCCGCAGCTCATCGTCGCACCGGGGTCCGGCTTCGCGACGGCCACTCCAGGCGGCATCATCACCTCCGGGCCGCTCCGCGGGACCTACTTCGGCCCGGGCGGCACGCCCGCGCAGTTCAACTACGGCTCGATCGTCAGCGGCAACTTCATGCAGGGCGGCGACTACCGCTACGCGGATTTCGGTCTCTCGGGTGATCTCGACGCCCGTCTGTCGCGCCAGGGGATCTTCTCCCGGTTGGGGTTCGACGTCACCGATCGGGTCGAGGTGTTCCTGCAGGGCTCCTACAACCGTTCGACCTCTGCGCAGAACACGTTGAATCAGTTCAACTTCGGCAACATCACGATCCAGCCGGACAACGCGTTCATTCCAGCGAGCATCGCGGGCAGCGTCACCGCGCCCTTCCAGCTGGGGACCCTCAACGGCGACCTTGGACCGATCTTCGCGACCAGCGAGCGGAACACGTGGCGCATAGTCGCGGGCGCCCGAGGTGATTTCGACGCGCTCGGCACCAAGCTCACTTGGGACGTTTATGGTCAGAAGAGCATCAATGACATCTACACCGATGCGCGTTTGACGATCACCTCGCGCTACAACGCGGCGATCGACGCCGTCCGGAACGCGAACGGCACTATCGTCTGCCGGTCCAGCATAGCCAATCCGGGTAACGGCTGCGTCCCGCTGAACATCTTCGGCACGGGAGTGGTGAGCCAGGCGGCCCGCGACTACGTCCTGGGTACGGCGTACGGGAAGAACCACCTGGTCCAGGACGTCTTCGCCGCCACCCTGCGCGGCGACCCCTTCTCGACCTGGGCCGGTCCCGTCTCCTTGGCGATCGGCTATGAGCATCGACGTGAGTCGGTGAGCGGGAGCAACGACGCGCTCCGCTCCTTCAACTACGCGAATGGGCTGCCCGCTCCGTACTTCGCGGGTAACTACCTCGCGAGCCGCGGCTCCTACAACGTGGATGAGGGCTTCATCGAGGCGGTCGTACCGCTCGCCAAGGATCTGCCGTTCGCCCGCTCGCTTGATCTGAACGGCGCGGTGCGGGCGACGGACTACAGCGTGTCCGGCTACGTGACGACTTGGAAGGTCGGCCTGACGTACTCTCCGATCGAGGACATAAGCTTCCGGTTCACGCGCTCACGCGACATCCGGGCGCCGAATCTCGCCGAGCTGTTCCAGTCGCCGCAGAGCTCGACGACGAACATCGTCGATGCCACGCGCAACAACACCTCG
>JBKBUS010000078.1:3904-6950 GCA_046290035.1 Brevundimonas sp. | reverse complement strand
CGTCGGCGCCGGCGGGCGGCGGCGGCGGGACGGCGGCCATCCGCTCGGGGCGCGCAGGCATGGGTCGGGTGGGATTGCCGGAATTGGCCATGACGAGCACGAGCCGTCCGACGCGGTCCGGATGGGCGGCCGCGACCTCCCCCGCCACGGTCGCCCCGCCCGAGACGCCGACGACGTCGGCCCGGGCGAGACCCAGATGATCGAGGACGGCGACGGCGTCGGCGGAGAGAACCGGGAGGTCGTAGGCCAGGGGCGGGGGGGATCCCGCCCCCATGGCCGCGAACACCGCGCCCCAGTCGATCGGACCGGCGTCGACATGGTGGCTGGAGCAGCCGACGTCGCGCGCCTCGTAGAGGATGACGCGATGCCCCGCTTCCCTGAGACCGGTGAGCAGATCCGTCGGCCACTGCCCCATCTGCTGGTCCGTGCCCGCGATGAGCAGAACGGGACGGCCGTCGGCGGGGCCGAGGTCGCGATAGGCCAGCCGCGTCTCGGGGGTGGACGCGGGGGCCGTCGTCTCTGCGGCGCAGATCGTTTCGGAGCGGATCTCGGTGGCGGGGTCGAGGCCGGCGAGAATGCCGAGGGCGAGCCCCGTGAGGGCGGATCCGATCATGACGATCTCCTGTGTGTGACGCACACTGTGTATCGCACACTCGGGGCGATGGCAAGGCGGATGGGCGTCGGGCTGTCCAAACCGAGGCTTGGACGTCGCCCGGATCCCGTCGACTCAAGGTCGCATGCTGGTTGGCTCCGCCCGGCCCCTGTCAGCAGCCGGGGCGGTCCAGCGGCGCGCAGAGCACGGTCCGGCACAGGCTTGTCGACCGCCACTCGGCACGACGGCGCTGGAACGCCAGGCCCGCCTCTGCCAGGACGCGAAGACGCCGGCAGACAGCGGGGCGACTGACCGAGAAGGGGGGCGAGCACCATAGCGGAGGCCACGCCTCAGGATGTCGCGACCCCCCGAAGCGTCGTCCCGACGCCGGGTCAGCTCGGGCGAGGGCTGAGGACGACCGCCGGATCCTCAGGCCTGAGGCCGGCGCTGCTGTAGGACCGGGTCAGCACCTCCAGGAGATGGTTGTTCGGATCGTCGAAGTAGACGCCGAGGCCATCGTCCCAGGTGTTGATACGGCCGGGGTTGCGCCGGAAGGGGTCGGCCCAGAAAGGCCGGTCCTGCGCCCTGAGGCGATCGAGGACCGCCGGGAAGGCCGCCTCCGAGATCCGAAAGGCGAAGTGGCGGGAGGCGATCTCCTCGCCGGTCTCGATCAGATCCAGCGAGGTCTCGCCGACGCGCACGACCGCGAAATGCGCCAGCCGGGTCCAGGGCGGGAGGTCGAGCATGTGCACGAGGAAGTCGGCCGTCGCAGCCGCATCGCGGACCTCGACGAGGGTGTGGTCGAGCGTGACGCTCATGGGCTGCTCCTCGACGGGGGCGTTGACGCCGCCCCGCAAGGCATTTAGCTGACTTCGGTCAGAGAATTCAACCTGATCCCCAACCGCCTGCGGCCGCAGGTCGGGAACCCCGCGAAAGGACGCCCCATGGCCAGAGAAGAAGCCAGCTCGGACAGGCAGGACGTCAGACGGGTCGTCGCCGCCGATGGGACTCAGATCGCCTTCGAGGTCTTCGGAGACGGCCCGCCGGTGATCTTCGTCACCGGCATGCTGAGCGACCGCACGTCCCTGGCCGACCTGGCGAGAGACGTTGCGGGCGGCGCGACTGCAGTCATCTTCGATCGACGGGGCCGGGGCGACAGCGAGCCGGGCGGCGCCTATGCCGTAGTGCGGGAGGTGGAGGACGTCGCGGCGCTCGCCGGCCTCTTCGACGTCTCTCCGATCCTGTTCGGCCATTCGTCGGGCGCAGGCCTGGCGATCGAGGCCGCCGCCTCCGGCCTGCCCCTGTCCGGCCTGATCCTCTATGAGCCGCCCTACGGACCGGACGACGCGGACAGCCGGGCGGATTCGGCGGCCTTCGCGCAGGGAATCGAGGCGAAGCTGGCGGCCGGAGATCGGACCGGAGCCGTGGCGGATTTCTTCGAGGCCATGGGGCTGCCGCCCGAGGTGGTGAAGGCCATGGCGACCGATCCCGACAACATCGCGCGGGCCCCGACCATGGCGCACGACTTCGCCGTCATGGGGCAGATCACGCGCGGGGGCGTCGTCCCGAAGGACCTGCTGAAGCGGATCGGCGTCCCGACGCTCGTCCTGACCGGGGAGGAGAGCCCGGAGTTCTTTACCGCGATCGCCGCCGAGGTCGCCGCGGCCCTGCCTCAGGGCAGCCTCGCGACCGTCCCCGAGGCGGATCACGCCGCCCGGTCGGATCGGCTGCCGGGGATCGTGCTCGGCTTCCTGGCGAGCCTGGCGCGAGAGGCGCAATGACGGAATCAGCGGTCTCGACGTCACGCGGCGTCCTCACCGTCTTCGCCGCCTCGCCGGATCAGGGCCGGGGGCTGGCCCGGGACATGGCGGTGCGCTGGGCGCTGGAGGAGATCGGACGACCCTATGAGGTGAGGACCGTCGCCCTGTCCGAGCTTCGAAGCTCGGCGCACCTGGCGCGGCAGCCCTTCGGACAGATCCCGGCCTGGGAGGAGGACGACGTCCGCCTGTTCGAGTCCGGGGCCATCGTCCTGCATCTGGCTCAGGCGGAGGAAATCCTGCTCCCGACAGAGCCCGCCGCCCGCGCCCGAGTCCTGACCTGGATGTTCGCGGCTGCGGCGACTGTGGAACCTGCGTTGACCCATCTCGAGACCGCGCGACGCGCCTATGGCGCAGAGGCCTGGCTCGAGACGGCGCTGGCGCCGCTGATCGACACCGTGGCGCGGCGGCTCGAGGCGCTGGAGTCCGTTCTTGGGAGCCGGGAGTGGCTCGAAGACCGGTTCAGCGCTGCGGACATTCTGATGATTCAGGTGCTGCGCAGGCTCGAGGGCACGGACGCTCTGGACACCTGGCCGGCTTTGACCGCCTGGGTGGAGCGTGGAAAAGCGCTTCCGGCGTACCAGCGCGCGTTCGAAGCGCAGAAGGAGACCTGGCGCATGACCTCGCCAGAAGGCGC
>JBKBUS010000078.1:0-3894 GCA_046290035.1 Brevundimonas sp. | reverse complement strand
CAGAGCGTTCGGCGGCGGCAAGGACCGGGACCGACCGGCTTGTGATCCGAGAATACGCCGACGACCTCGCCGGGCACTTTCGCGACATCAACGCCGAGTGGATCCGAGCCATGTTCCGGATGGAGCCCACGGATCAGGAGGTGCTAGACCATCCTCGGGGCCGGATCATCGAGCCGGGCGGCGTCATCCTGTTCGTCGAGGCGAAGGGCCTCGGCGTCATCGGGACAGGGGCGCTGCAGCGCTCGCCGAGCGGCGGGATCGAACTGACCAAGATGGGGGTGCGCGAGAGCGCGCGGGGCCTCAAGGCAGGCGAGTTCCTGCTGTCGGCGCTGATCGGGCGGGCGCGGGCGATGAACGCCGATCCCCTTTATCTGCTGACCAACTCGCGCTGCGAGGCGGCCATTCATCTCTATGAGAAGGCCGGCTTCCGGCACGATGTGGAGATCATGCAGCGCTATGGGGCGCGCTATGCGCGGTGCGATGTCGCCATGCGGTACGCACCTGGCCGGCCTGGGCATGAAAGGGACTGAGTTCACAGGCAGCGTAAATCGAACCAGCCTGAACGAGGCGATTCCTGAACGCCGCACACGGCGGGATCGAAAGTGTGCAGTTGTGTTGACCTGACGATCGCGGGCCCCGACGCTTCAACCTGTCGGTGAGGTGATTCGATGGCTGAGATCGTGCGTGTGCAGGTGCTGATGCAGCCGGAGGAGGCGGTGCGGTTCGGTCGGTTCTGCGCTGACCGAGGTCATAAGAAGTCTACGCTCATCGCCCGCCTGATCCGGGAGCATCTTCAGCGTGAAGGCTACGCAGCGCAGTCCGAAGCCATGGACGCTGAACGGTGAAAATCGCGGACCCGATCATCGCCGCGAAGATCGAACGCCTCCGCAGGGGCGGGGCGCCTCGCGTGCTGGACCTTTTCGCAGGCTGTGGCGGCCTGTCCCTGGGCTTTCAGGCGGCCGGATTTGAGATCACCGCCGCCGTGGAGTTCGACAGAGACGCGGCAGCCTCACACGGGCGCAATTTCCATCCGGACGATCCTCGTCATGCGATCGCCCGAGACATCACGCGAACCTCCCCCGCCGATCTCTGCGATGAGCTGGGGCTTGGCGACGCCGGAGCGGCCGTCGACGTCATCGTCGGCGGCCCCCCGTGTCAGGCGTTTGCCCGCGTCGGCCGCTCCAAGCTGCGGGAAGTGGCCGAGCACCCCGAAGCCTTCCGGCTGGATCCGCGCGCTCGCCTGTATCTCAAGTATCTCGAGTATGTGGAGGCCTTTCGTCCGCTCGGGCTTCTCATGGAAAACGTCCCCGACGCGCTTAACCACGGCGGACAGAACATCGCCGAAGAGACCCGTGAGGTCCTCGAGCAAATGGGTTACGTCGTCCGCTACACGCTGCTCAATGCTGCCTTCTACGGGGTGCCGCAGATGCGCGAACGGATGATCCTCGTCGCCTGGCGGAGAGAGATAAGCGACGACGTCAGTTTCCCGGCTCCAACGCACTACCTGGAACTCCCGCCGGGTTATGCGGGAAGCCGGCAGGTCGCCCTGAAGCTTCTGAAGGGCGCCTCCGCCGAAAGAGCGCCGGGTTACGTCCCGCCGCCGGAAGCCGATCCCGATCTTCCGGCGGCCGTGACGGCCAGGGAAGCGATGGCGGACCTCCCGATCATCACTGAGCATCTGGAAGGCCGGCTGTCCAAAGGGGCCCGGCGCTTCGACACTCTGTCCGCCTACGGACCGTCGAAGCCGAACGGGTACGGCGCCCTCATGCGGTGCTGGCCGGGGTTTGAGAATGACGTCGGGGTCCGCGATCATGTGATCCGCTATCTGCCCAGAGACTGGAAGCTGTTCGCGCGTCTGTCGCCCGGCGATCAGTATCCCCAGGCCCATGCCACGGCGCTCAGGATGTTCGAAGAAGCCCTGGACGCGGAGGCGGCCCGAACGGGCCGACGTCCGCGCAGGGATTCGGCAGCCTGGACCGCATTGAGGGACTCCATCGTGCCTCCGTATGATCCGGGAAAGTTCCCGAACAAGTGGAGGAAGATGGAGCCGGACAAGCCTGCGCGGACCCTGATGGCTCACCTCGGCAAGGACAGCTACAGCCACATCCACTACGACAGCGCGCAGGCGCGCACGATCTCGGTCCGCGAGGCCGCACGGCTGCAGTCCTTTCCGGACGGCTTCGTCTTCAGCGGCACCATGAACCCCGCCTTCAAGCAGATCGGCAATGCGGTGCCCCCGCTGCTCGCGCGCGCTGTCGCGCTCGAGATGATGGGCGCTCTCACTCAGGCTCTGGAAAGGCGAACCGATGTCCTTCGCGGCGCGGCAGCAGCAGTTTAAGTCCGCGATCCGCCAGGGCCTTCCCGACGATGTGCGGATCGCGGAGAACTTCGGTTTCTCGAACAGTGCGCGGGTGATCGAGGGCGGCCTGTTCGCCGCCACGGTCAATATGGAGACGGCGTCCCAGCTGGCGGCAGCCGGGACGCCGGCTCATTCCGGTTACGTGTTTCTGTGCGTCCTCACCTTTCCGCCGCACGACGAGGTGTATTTCGCCATCACGGTCCGCGATGGCGGGGCGGCGCTGAATCACGGACTCGCGAGGCTCTACGAGCTCAGGAAGGCTGAGCTGGAGGGCGGTGCGAACGGTCGGATTAACAACAACGTCAAATTCTTCCTCACCGACGACGGCCGGATCGCCTTCGCCAACGACTTTACCGACAGCCTGGACTCCTCGACCCTCGATGCCGAGCTCAGCGCGCCGGTGGACTTCGTCGAGTTCGCCATCTGGCCGCCTGCGGTCTCCGCCAGGCGCAGCCTTCTGGCCCGGGAGTTCGTCGGATATCTCGGTCGCCTGGTCGGTCGGGATCGCGTTCATGAGCGCGCCGTCTGGACGGCGGAGACGGCTGTCGGCCCTCTCATGCGGCGCATGCCTGACTCTCTGGAGCCGACTGAGCTGAGAAAGGCCATCGCGGATATGGGCGGCCATTATCCCGCTGCGCTCGTCGACCGGTTTCACGCAGGGCTCAACCACCTGAAGCACAAACATTTCGTCATCCTGTCCGGTCTGTCCGGCACCGGGAAGACGCAGCTTGCGCTCCAGTACGCCCGCGCCGTCCACGGGATCGCGTCCATGGATTCGGCCGATCCGCTCCTGTTCATCTGCCCGGTCCGGCCGGAGTGGACCGACCCCTCGGGACTGACCGGCTATGAGGATCGGCTGACGGATCGCTATGTGACCCCGCCGTTCCTGGAGGCGGTTCTGGTGGCGACGGCTCACCCAACTTCGCCGGTGTTCGTGGTTCTCGACGAAATGAACCTGGCGCGCGTCGAGTACTATTTCTCCGATGTGCTGAGCGCCATCGAAAGCCGCCACCCGCTCCAGCTCCATTCCAGCGGCGTTCCGATGGAAGGCAGCACGGGCGCGGAGATCCCGGCGGATCTTCGGATCCCCGACAATCTGTTCCTGATCGGAACTATCAACGTCGATGAGACGACCAGCACCCTCAGCGACAAGGTGCTCGATCGCGCCGTTGTGATCGACATGTCCGAGATCGATCTGCCGGGCTTCCTGGCGAAACTGGGCGCCGATGACACGGCGCTTGCGGCGAGCATCGCGGTCTGCGCGCCCCTGCTTCAGGATCTCAGCGAGCGTCTGCAGCCGCATGGTCTGGGGTTCGGCTACCGGCTGGCGGAGGAGTTCGTCCGCTACCACGCCTTCGCCGTCGACCGCCTCGGCCGCAAGTCCGAGGAGGTTCTGGACGATCTTCTCCTGCAGAAAGCCCTTGCCCGTCTTCGCGGGACCGACGCGCAGCGGGAGCTTCTCGACGGCCTTGCGAAGCGGCTTGAGCCCATGCCCCGCTCTGGCGCCCTTATCGCCAGGCTCAGACGCGACCTTG
>JBKBUS010000077.1:0-6965 GCA_046290035.1 Brevundimonas sp. | reverse complement strand
CTTTTCGATCGCGCCGGTGTCAGTGACCTGCTTGAGGCCGTGCTTTTCGACCACCTCGGCCGGCGAGCCATCGCCGTTCCAGACGTGGTCGAAGACTTCCTTGGCGATCTTGGACGAGATCACGTTGGTCTCGATCAGCTCGACCAGCTGGGCCACATGGGCGGCGGGCAGGGGGTTGTCGTCGAAGTCGCGCCCGTCGGCGGCCAGACGCGCCGACACCTCGTTCGTCACCCAGTTCGCGACCAGCTTGGCGTCGCGCCCCTTCGCGGCGGCCTCGAAATAGTCGGCCTTGGCCTGCTCCGAGATCAGCACGCCCGCGTCGTACTGGGACAGGCCGTAGTCGGCCATGAACCGCCGCCGCTTGTCGTCCGGCAGCTCGGGCAGCGACGCCCTGATCTCCTCGATCCACGCCTGTTCCAGCTCCAGCGGCAGCAGGTCGGGATCGGGGAAGTAGCGATAGTCGTGCGCCTCTTCCTTGGAGCGCATGGACCGGGTCTCGCCCTTGTTCGGGTCGAACAGGCGGGTCTCCTGATCGATTTTGCCGCCGTCCTCCAGGATCTCGATCTGGCGGCGCGCCTCATACTGGATCGCCTGAGAAATGAAGCGGAAGCTGTTGACGTTCTTGATTTCGCAGCGGGTGCCGAGGTGGCTGAAGTCGCCGGTCGCCCGATACTTTTCGTACTGCCCGGGACGGCACACCGACACGTTCACGTCGGCGCGCAGGTTGCCCTTCTCCATGTCGCCGTCGCAGGTGCCGAGATAGATCAGGATGGTGCGCAGCTTCTTGAGGTAGGCGACCGCCTCGTCCGGGCTGCGCATGTCGGGCCGCGACACGATCTCCATCAGGGCGGTGCCCGCGCGGTTCAGATCGACGTAGCTCTCCGACGGCGACAGGTCGTGGATCAGCTTGCCCGCGTCCTGCTCCAGGTGCAGCCGCTCGATCCGGACGTCGAAGAACGAGCCGTCGTCCCGTTCCACCTCGACGACGCCCTCGCCGACGATGGGGTGGTACAGCTGGCTGATCTGATAGCCGGTCGGCAGGTCCGGATAGAAATAGTTCTTCCGGTCGAACTGGCTCTTCAGATTGATCCGCGCGCGCAGGCCAAGGCCCGAGCGCACCGCCTGTTCGACGCAGAAGCGGTTCAGCGTCGGCAGCATGCCGGGAAAGCCCGCGTCCACCAGCGACACCTGCTCGTTCGGACCGGCTCCGAACCCCACGGCGGCGCCGGAGAACAGCTTGGCTTTGGACGCGACCTGGGCGTGGACCTCCAGGCCCAGCACGAGTTCCCAGGGGCCGGTGCGGCCTTCGATGACATAGCGGGGGGCGGCGACGTCGGTCATGGGGCGTGTCTAGCTTCGCGCAGGCGAGAGGGAAAGATTCTGTCGTGACGCGGTCACGATTTCGGGCTCATGTGCGGCTCCATCTTCGGAGACCGCCATGTTCAAGACCGCTCTCGCCGCCGCCCTGCTGTTCGCCGCCCCGGCCGCCGCCCAGGACGCGCCCGCCGCCGGCGCACACGACGATCACGCCGGCCACGGCGATCACGCCGCGCACGCCGACGCCCAGGCGGAGGCCGAGCTGACCATCGACAGCCCGATCCGCGACCTGCTCGCCAACGAAGCCGCCGCTGCGGTCCTGGAGAAGCACATGCCGGGCGTCGCCCAGCATCCCGCCCGCGCCCAGTTCGAGGCCATGACCCTGAAACAGGTCCAGCCGTTCTCACAGGGCATGATCACCGACGCGATGATCGAGGCCATCGACGCCGACCTGAAGGCGCTTTGACAGTGCTAAAGCCCTCTCCCGGCGGGAGAGGGACTCATGTTCACCACCACTTCTCCGGCCGGGCCGCGAACCCGGCCGCGTCTTCCAGCGCCTCGGCGATGCGGAACACCGTCGCCTCGTCCAGCGCCTTGCCGATCACCTGGAGCCCCAGCGGCAGGCCGCTGGAGTCCAGGCCGGCCGGCACCGAGATGCCCGGCAGGCCGGCGAGGTTGGCGGTCACCGTGAAGACGTCGTTCAGGTACATCGTCACCGGGTCGATCTGCTTGTCGCCCAGCGCGAAGGCGGCCGACGGCGTGGACGGCGTCAGGATCGCGTCCACCTGGCCCCAGACCTTGTCGAAGTCCTCGGCGATGCGGCGGCGAACCTTCAACGCCCGCACATAGTAGGCGTCGTAGAATCCGGCCGACAGCACATAGGCGCCGATGGTCAGGCGGCGCTGGACCTCCTTGCCGAAGCCCTCGGCGCGGGTGGTCTCATAGAGGTCGGTCAGGCTCGCCGCCTTGTCCGCCCGGTGGCCGAACCGCATGCCGTCATAGCGGGCCAGGTTCGACGAGGCCTCGGCCGGCGCCACGATGTAATAGGTCGGCAGGGCGTATTTGGTGTGCGGCAGGCTGATCTCGACGATCTCGGCGCCCGCGGCCTTCAGCCATTCCACGCCCTTGTCCCACAGCGCCTGGATCTCGGCGGGCATGCCGTCGACCACGTACTCGCGCGGCACGCCAATCTTCAGACCCTTCACCCCTTGGCCGAGGCTCGCGGTCCAGTCCGGCGTCTCGACGTCGAGGCTGGTGGAGTCCCTCGCATCGAACGAGCACATGGAGCGCAGCAGGATCGCGGCGTCCTCGACCGTCTTGGTGATCGGCCCGGCCTGATCCAGCGAGCTGGCGAACGCCACCATGCCGAACCGGCTGGCCCGCCCATAGGTCGGCTTGATCCCGACCGTGCCGGTGAAGGCCGCCGGCTGGCGGATCGAGCCGCCCGTGTCCGATGCGGTGGCCGCCAGGCACAGGTCCGCCGCGACCGCCGAGGCCGAGCCGCCCGAGCTGCCGCCGGGGGTCAGGTCCGCGTTCGACGTCTTTGATTTCCAGGGGTTCTTCACGGGACCGAAGGCCGAGGTCTCGTTGGACGAGCCCATGGCGAACTCATCCATGTTGAGCTTGCCCAGCATCACCGCCCCGTCACGCCACAGGTTGGCGGTGACGGTGGATTCATAGGGCGGGACGAAGCCCTTCAGCATGTTGGAGCCGGCCGTCGTCCGCACCCCGTCGGTGCAGAACAGGTCCTTGATGCCCAGCGGCGCGCCTTCCAGCGCCCCCGCCTCGCCTTTGGCCAGCCGCGCGTCGGACGCGCGCGCCATCTCCAGCGCCTTGTCGGCGGTGACCTCGACGTAGGCGTTCAGCGTCGGGTTGGCCGCCTCGATGGATTTCAGGAATGCGCCGGTGATCTCTTCCGAGGAGAACTCGCGCGCTTTCAGCCCGTCCAGCGCGGCCTTCAGGGTGAGGTTGGTCAGTGCGCTCATTCCACCACCTTCGGCACGACGAAGAAGCCGTCGGCGGCCTTGGGCGCGTTCGAAAGCACGGCGTCGACCTTGGCCCCGTCGGTGACCACGTCGTCACGCAGGCGCAGCGGCTGGCGCACGTTCGACGTCATGGGCTCCACGCCCTCCACGTCGACCTCGTTCAGCTGTTCGATCCAGGCCATGATGCCGTTCAGCTCGGCCGCCAGGGGCTCGAGCCGATCCTCGGGGGTCTTGATGCGGGCGAGGTGGGCGACGCGCCTCACCGTCGCGGCGTCGATGGCCATCGGGCGCTCCGGACGTTTCGGGAACTCAAGCGGCGGGGATTAGCGCTCGAACGTCGGGCTCACAAGGGTCGGCGTCCGTTACTCGGCCGCCGGTTGGCTAGCCTCTGCCGGATCGGCCGCGGGCGTGACCGTGATCGTCTGCGGCGGCGCGCCGTCGGCCCCCGGAGTCCAGCCGACGATCAGCCGGCGTTCCGCCCCGACGATCTGGCCCGACTCGCCGTCCACGGCGCTCTCGCGGATCTCCAGGTCGATGCGCCCGGGCGCCACGCCCAGCACCTCGAAGCTCTCGAAGTCGCCGATCCGGAACACCCTCCAGCCCTCGGCGGTGCTCTCGAAAAAGGCGACGAAGGTGTACAGGCCGTTCACCGCCGGGTCGCCCTGCGCGGTGCCGAACACCTTGGCGTTCTGATCCTCGATCGCGTGCAGCTGAACCACCGTCGCCGCGGCCTGGAGCCACGTCGCCTCATCCACCTCCACCGTCGTCGGCTCGCCGGCGGGAGTCAGGGCGGCGGGCGGACCGACCTGGGCGTCCTTCTCGGCGCCGCGCTCGCACGCGGTCAGAAGGCCGGCGGCCAGCAGAAGAGCGAGCGTGGGTCGGATCATGCGACGAGTCCCCCGGTTGTTCGTGCAAGAGACGCACCCTCGCCTTTGACAGCGCCGAACGCAACGCCTAGCGGGCAGGCGTGCCCGTCATCGATCTTCAGGACCTCGCCGCCCACACGCCGCCGCACACGCCGTGGTTCGGGCTGGACCTGGGCGACACGACGATCGGCGTGGCCGCGTCCGACGCCACCCGGATGATCGCCAGCCCGCTCGAGACGATCCGCAAGACCAGGTTCACGCCCGACGCCGAGCGCCTGTTCCGGCTGATGGACGAGCGCGGCGCCTCCGCCCTCGTCATCGGCCTGCCGGTCAATATGGACGGGACCGAAGGGCCGCGCGCCCAGTCCGCCCGCGCCTTCGCCCGCAACCTGGAGCGCCTGCGGCCGGTGACCTGCGTCTTCTGGGACGAGCGGCTGTCCACCGCGGGGGTGGAGCGCTTCCTGATCGAGGAGCTGGACCTCAGCCGCAAGCGCCGCGCCGGGGTCGTCGATCGCACCGCCGCCGCCTGGATCCTTCAGGGCGCGCTGGACCGCCTCAGAGGATGAGCGGCGTCCTGAACGGCGTCCTGCCCGTCTTCGGCCTGATCGCGCTCGGCTGGCTCTTGCGACGCGGGGCGTTTCTGGAGGAGAGCGGGTGGCGCGCGGTCGAGCGCCTGTCCTACTTCGTCCTCTATCCCAGCTTCCTGATCCCGGCCGTCTGGGGCGCGGACTTCGGCGCGGGGGCCGCCGGGCCCGTCGCCGCCTCCACCGTCGGCGTCACCCTGGCGTTCGCGGCGGTCACGCTTCTGGCGCGGCCTCTGATCCGGCTGGACGGCCCCGGCTTCACCAGCGTGTTCCAGGGGGTGATCCGGTGGAACGGCTTCGTCTTCCTGCCGGTCGCGGCGGGCGTGCTGGGGCCCGATAGCGTCGGACTGGCGGCCTTGGCCTTCGGCATCCTGGCTCCGGCGGTCAACGTCGTCTGCGTCCTCGTGCTGACGCGCTGGGGCGAGGGGCAGGCGGGCTCGCTCGGCGGCGCCCTGACCTCCCTGGCCCGCAATCCCATCATCCTGTCCTGCGCGACGGGCGCGCTTCTGAACCTGTCGGGCCTTGAGCCGTCGGGCCCCGTCGCCGGCCTGATTCGTCTGACCGGCGAGGCGGCGGTGCCGCTGGGCCTGCTCGTCGTGGGGGCGGGCCTCAGCTTCTCCCACGCGGCGGGCCGCCCGGTGACGCTCGGGGCCATCGCCCTGATCAAGCTCGTCGCCCTGCCGGTCGGCATGTTCCTCGTCTGCGGCTGGCTGGGCGGCGACCGCACGGCGCAAGGGGTGGCCCTGCTGGCCGGGGCGGCCCCCGGCGCGGCGGCGGCCTACGTCATGGCGCGGCAGATGGGCGGGGACGCGCCCCTGATGGCCGGCTCCATCGCCTTCACCACCGTGGGCAGCGCGCTCACCATCCCGCTGCTGCTGATCGCCTTCGGCTACGCCTGACGGCTTCCCTCCGGGGGCGGACCTGCCTATAGCGAGCCCTCGATGACCTCTTCCGCCGCCCTCGTCGATACGATCCGTGCGCGGCTGGTCCCGTTTCCGAAGCCTCACTTCCTCTCGGCCGCCGACCTGAACCCCTACGCGGCGGCCCAGCTGTTGGACCTCGCCGACGCCTTCGTGGAGCTGAACCGGCAGTCGTCCAAAGGCGTCGAGATCCTGCGCGGCCACACGGTGGTGAACCTGTTCTTCGAGAACTCGACCCGGACCAGCTCCTCGTTCGAGATCGCCGCCAAGCGACTGGGCGCGGATGTGGTCTCCATGCCGGTCCAGGCGTCGTCGGTCGCCAAGGGCGAGACCCTGATCGACACCGCCGTGACCCTGAACGCCATGCGCCCCGACATCCTGGTGGTGCGCCACTCGGCGTCGGGCGCGGCGGCGCTGCTGTCGCAGAAGGTCGGCTGCGCGGTCGTCAACGCCGGCGACGGACGCCATGAGCACCCCACCCAGGCGCTCCTGGATCTCCTGTCGCTGCGGCGCGCGTTCGGCGACGTGGGCGGCCTGACGGTCGCCATCTGCGGCGACGTGGCCCACAGCCGGGTGGCGAGGTCCAACGTGGCGCTCTTGTCGATGATGGGCGCCCGCGTGCGCCTGATCGGTCCGCCGACCCTGGTGCCCGGCGACGCCGACCGCTGGGGTTGCGAGGTGTTCCACGACATGCGCGAGGGCCTTTCGGGCTGCGACGTCGTCATGATGCTGCGGCTGCAGCTTGAGCGGATGACGGGGTCGCTGGCCCCCTCGACCCGCGAGTACTTCCGCTTCTACGGCCTGGATCGCGAGAAGCTGGCCTGGGCCAAGCCGGGCGCCAAGGTGATGCACCCCGGGCCGATGAACCGCGGGGTCGAGATCGACTCCGACGTCGCCGACGACCTGTCGATCTCCCTGATCCAGGACCAGGTCGAGATGGGCGTCGCCGCCCGCATGGCGGTGCTGGCGGGGCTGGCTGGGACGAGGGAAGGGGACACGCCATGATCCTCCCCCGCTTCGCAGGGGAGGATCAAAGCCGATGACCCCCTTCACCATTCTGAATGCGCGCCTGCTGGATCCGGCCTCGGGCTATGACGGCCCAGGCGCCGTGCTGGTCGAGGAGGGCCGCATCAAGGACGTGGTGCGCGGCTCGGGCGCCGCCGCTCCGGACGGCGTTCAGGTCGTCGACGCTGACGGCTTGTGCCTCTCGCCCGGCCTCATCGACATCCGCGTCAAGACCGGCGAGCCGGGGCCGAGCCCAAGGAGACCTTGAAGTCCGCGGCCCTCGCGGCC
>JBKBUS010000076.1:0-6973 GCA_046290035.1 Brevundimonas sp. | reverse complement strand
CACGTAATAGCTGCCGCCCCAAGGGTCGGCGACCCGGGTCGTGCCGCCCCGTCGGGGCCGCGCCGTGACCGAGCGCCCGCGCGGGCCGTTCGGCCTTATCCTGCCGGCGGTGCTGTCCGCCACGACGTTCTCGGCGCTCAGGGTCTGGAATGCGCCCTCATCGCCGGATCGGGGCGCGGCGCTGCGGCTGTGGGGCGTGGCCCAGGTGGCCAATGCGCTGCTGCTGGCGCTGCGCCCACGCTCAATGGCCGGTCAGATGACGGCCGCCATGACCAGCGCCGGCCTCGCGGCCGCCTTCGCCAACCGCGCACGCCGGATCGACGAGACGTCCGGCAAGCTCGCCTCGCCGATCGGCGGCGGCGTGAGACTGGGCAACCGAATCGACGAAGCGGCGGAGCGCGTCCCGACCGTTCACTAGGCCGTCAGGCGTCCGACCAGACCGCCAGCTCGCATCCGGCCGGATCGCGGAAGTGAAACCGCCGGCCGCCTGGGAAGTCGAAGATCGGCTTGACGATCACCCCGCCCGCCGCCTCGACCCGCGCCTGCATGGCTTCGAGATCCGAGGCGTACAGCACTGGGATCGGCGGTCCCTCTCCCTCGTCGCCGTCGAAGCCGCCTTGAAGCCCCTCGTCGAAGGCGATGTAGCTTGGACCATAGTCCTGAAACCGCCAGTCGAAGGCTTGGGCGTAGAAGGCGCGAACCTGCGCCAGTCGGGGAGCCCGGAACTCCAGATAATCCAACTTGCCGTCGCGACGCATCGTAGATGTTCCTGTTTTGTTCCAGCATAGAACCGTCGGCGCGCCTGCGCAAGCGCGCCGACCGGACGTCCTACTCGAGCTCGGTGATGATCAGGGTGCCGGACGCGAGACCGCCGCCGTAGGTGCCCACCCAGATGTCGTAGACGCCGCCCTGCGGATTGTTGAAATGGACCCGCGGATTGGAGCCGTCGCCGCTGTCGTCGTCGCAGTACCAACGGCCGTCGGGGCCGTTGATGACCAAGGTGGTGTCGGAGTTCGACGCCACCTCGATGGTGAGCGGCCAGTTGCCCGCGCGATAGGTCAGCTCAACGTCGGCGGCGTTGCTGATGTAGCCCCGGCAGCTGGAGCTCACCTCGTCCTGGGCGTTGATCGAGCCGCCCGGCGTCACGCTGATGCGGTAGGGATCCGGCTCAAAGCCGGCGTTCAGCGTGTAGCTGCCCGAGACCGGCGACGCGCCTGTGTCTTGGGCGGCCGCCGAACCGGCGGCCAGAGCGATGGCGGAAATCGCCGCCAGCGCGGCGAAGTGAATACGCATGAGAATCCCTCCCGTGTACGGCCCCCTTGCCGCTGCGCTAGCTAGAGGGAACAGCGTTCACTTCGCAACGCTGAAAATGCGTGCGGGCGTCACAAAGTGCGCGCGATCAACACCTTCATGATCTCGTTGGTGCCGCCATAGATGCGCTGGACGCGGGCGTCCTTGTACAGCTGGGCGATCGGGTACTCGGTCATGTAGCCGTAGCCGCCGAACAGCTGCAGCATCTCATCGAGCGTCTCGCCCTGGATGTCGGTGACCCAGTACTTGGCCATGGAGGCGGTGGCGGCGTCGAGCTTTCCGGCCAGGTGCAGCTCGATGCAGCGGTCCACGAAGGCCTTGGCGACGGTCAGCTTGGTCTTGACCTCGGCCAGCTTGAACTGGGTGTTCTGGAAGTCGAGGATGCGCTTGCCGAAGGCCTTGCGCTCCTTGACGTAGGCTAGGGTGTGCTCCAGCCCGCGCTCGGCGGCGGCGAGGCCCTGAACGGCGATGTTCAGGCGCTCCTGCGGCAGCTGCTCCATCAGCTGGTAGAATCCGCGGCCCTCGAGTCCGCCGATGATGTTGTCGCCGGGGACCTTCACGTCGTTGAAGAACAGCTCGGAGGTGTCGTTGCCCTCCATGCCGATCTTGTGGAGGTTCCGGCCGCGCTCGAAGCCCTCGGCGCCGTCGGTCTCGACCACGATCAGGGACACGCCCTTGGCGCCCTCGGCCGGGTCGGTCTTGGCCACCACGATGATGAAGTTGGCCAGCTGGCCGTTGGTGATGAAGGTCTTGGACCCGTTCACCACATATTGGTTGCCCTGCTTCAGGGCCGTGGTCTTCACCCCCTGCAGGTCCGAGCCCGCGCCCGGCTCGGTCATGGCGATGGCGCCGACCAGCTCGCCTGAGGCCAGGCGCGGCAGCCAGCGCGCCTTCTGCTCCTCGGTGCCGTAGTGCCAGATGTAGGGGGCGACGATGGCGTTGTGCAGCGAGATGCCGAAGTGGTCGGCGCCCTTCCAGCCCAGCTGGCGCATCAGCACGACCTCGTGGCGATAGTCGCCGCCCATTCCGCCGTCGGCCTCGGGCATGGATAGACCCATCAGCCCGTCCTGGCCGGCTTGCGTCCACAGCTCCCGCGGCACCGAGCCGTTCTCCAGCCAGGTCGCCACCTTCTCGGGCGGCGCGTGCTCGTCGATCCACTTGGCGACAGAGTCGGAGAAGAGGGTGATCTCCTCCTCCAGCATAAATTCGGGTTCGGGCAGGTTCAGGACGTTCATGATCAGAACGCCTCCGCCGGGACGCTCATCAGCACGTCGGCGCCGGTCTTGAGCTTCTTCAGGTGGGCGCCGACGTCGGGCAGCATGCGCTCGACGAAGTAGCGGCCGGTGGCGATCTTGCCGGCGTAGAAGGGATCGCTGGAGCCCGCGTCGATCTGCTTCTGGGCGGCGACCGCCATCTGGGCCCAGACGTAAGCCAGGGCGGTCAGGCCGAAGATGTGCAGATAATCGGTCGAGGCGGCGCCGGCGTTGTCGGGGTTCTGCATGCCGTTCTGCATCAGCCACATCGTGGCTTCCTGCAGCGCCTTCTTGGAGTCGGCCAGGCCGTCGATGAAGGGCTTCACGGCCTCATTACCGCTGTGCTCGGTCACATAGGCGTCAATGTCGCCAAACCAGCTCATGATGGCGCGACCGCCGTTCTGCGGCAGCTTGCGGCCGACGAGGTCCAGCGCCTGGATGCCGTTGGCGCCCTCGTAGATCATGGTGATGCGCGCATCGCGCAGATACTGCGATGCCGGGAAGTGCTCGGTGTAGCCCGAGCCGCCGTGCACCTGCATCGCCAGGCTGGTGGCGTGGAAGCCGCGATCGGTCAGGTAGGCCTTCACCACCGGGGTGATGAGCGCCATGTAGTCCTTGGCCTTGGTGGCCACCGCCTCGTCCTCGGAGCGCTGCAGGTCGGCCTGGAGCGCGGTCCACAGCACGAATCCCTGGCCGCCTTCGACGATTGCCTTGGCCTCCAGCAGCATGCGGCGCACGTCCGGGTGGACGATGATCGGATCGGCCGGGCCGTCGGCGTTCTTCGGTCCGGTCAGGCTGCGGCCCTGCAGGCGGTCGTTGGCGAACTCCACGGCGGCCTGATAGGCGGCGGTGGCGATGGCGAGGCCCTGCAGGCCCGTGCCCAGGCGCGCCTCGTTCATCATGACGAACATGGCCGCCATGCCCTTGTTCTCCTGGCCCACCAGCCAGCCCTTGGCCCCCTCGTACTGCATCACGCAGGTGGCGTTGCCGTGGATGCCCATCTTGTGCTCCAGGCCCACGCACTCGACGCTGTTGCGCTCGCCCAGCGAGCCGTCGTCGTTGACGTGGAACTTCGGCACCACGAACAGGCTGATGCCCTTGATCCCCGCCGGCGCGCCCTCGATGCGGGCCAGCACCAGGTGGATGATGTTGTCGACGAAGTCGTGCTCGCCCGAGCTGATCCAGATCTTCTGACCCGTGATGGAATAGCTGCCGTCGCCGTTCGGCACGGCCTTCGTGCGGATGAGGCCCAGGTCGGTGCCGCACTGGGGCTCGGTCAGGTTCATGGTGCCGCCCCACTCGCCGGTGGCGAGCTTGGGCAGGTACTTGGCCTTCTGCTCGGGGCTGCCGTTGGCGTGCAGCGCCTCGTAGCAGCCGTGGGTCAGGCCCGGGTACATCGAGAAGGCCGCGGACGCCGCCGCGGTGAACTGACCGAAGGCCATGCCGACGATCGAGGGCATGCCCTGGCCGCCGAACTCCGGATCGCACGTCAGGCTGGGCCAGCCGGCCTCGACCATCTGATGGTAGGCTTCCTTCCAGCCGGTCGGGCCGGTGACCACGCCGTTGTTCAGCTTACAGCCCTCGGCGTCGCCGGTGCGGTTCAGCGGCGCGATGACCTCCTCGGCGAACTTGGCGCCTTCCTCCAGGATCTGCTGCACAAGATCGGACGAGACCTCCGAGAAGCCGGCCTGATTGGTGTAGCGGTCGATCTCCAGCACCTCGTTCAGGAAGAACGTCAGGTCGCGGACGGGGGCCTTGTAGGGCATGGATCAGACTCTCGCTTTGAAGGCGTGGTGGGTGTGGTCGGGGTTCAGCCGCTGCTTCAGCAGATTGGCGTATTCGTCGGCGCCCGGCAGCAGGTCGGGACGGAATTGGCCCAGGCGCGTCTCCATGACGCGGCAGGCCTCCTCGGCGGTGGCGATCGCCTCGTCCAGGTCCTGGCGCTGCAGCTTCAGCTGCTCGATCTGGGCGCGATGGCGGCGCAGCGCCACCGCCATCTGATGGGCGTTGTGGTCCTTGTGGTCGTACAGATCCAGCATTTCCTGGATCTCCTGCAGCGTGAAGCCGATGCGCCGCCCGCGCAGGATGAGCTTTAGACGAGCTCGGTCGCGGGCGTCGTAGACGCGGCTTTGGCCCTTGCGGGCTGGGCTGAGCAGGCCCTTGTCCTCATAGAAGCGCAGAGCCCGCGCCGTGGCCCCGAACTCACGGCACAGCTGGCGGATGGTGTAGGTGCGGTGGTCGTCGGCGCTCGCCATGACGCTTCATAACTTGACGCGGACGTAAAGGGAAGGTTCTTCAAGCGCGGCATGCGCGACACCGCCCGGCAAAGAACGTCGTGCGTTTTCGCCTCCCGGTTGACCGCGCCCGTGCGGTTCTCCATCACCATGAGGCGCCTGAGTTTGGAGACGACCCGACGATGAGCATGATGGCCAACCTGCGACGTGACCTGAAGTTCGCAGGCGGCCTCCGTCGGCTGCTGCAACGCATCAAGCCCATCAAGATGGACAGCCCCGACCTCGTCTGCGACGACTTCGAGGCGGTCTGCGACCAGTTCCCCGACAACGTCGCGTTGGAGGATGAGACCCGCAAGGTCACCTATCGCGAGCTCGACGCCCTGGCGAACCGGTTCGGACACTGGGCGCGGAGCAGGGGGCTGAGGCGGTCCGACGTCGTCGCCCTGATGATGCACAACCGGATCGAATACATCGCCGCCTGGCTGGGGTTGGCGAAGGTCGGGGTGCCCTGTGCGCTGATCAACACCAACCTGACCGGCGCGCCGCTCGCGCATTGTCTCAACCTGGTCGCCGCCTCCCAGGTGATCTGTGACCCCGAGTGCGCCGACGCGCTGGAGACCGCCCGGCCCATGGCGGCGAAGACCCTGTCGCTGTGGGTGATCGGCCTGCCCCCCGCCGAGGAGACGGGCGAGCGGCGCAGCCTGGAGGCCGGGGTTCGCGGGGCCTCGTCCGTTCGTCCGGCCCGGATCGTGCGCGAAGGGCTGACCAACCGGGATGTGGCCCTCTACATCTACACCTCCGGTACGACCGGCATGCCCAAGGCGGCCAAGATCATCCATGCGCGGGCGCGGACCTATATGCGCGCCTTCGCCGGGGCCACGGCGGCGACCGCGGCGGACCGCGTGATCAACGTGCTGCCCCTCTATCACTCGACCGGAGGCATGGTCGGGATCGGCGCGGCGCTTCTGAACGGCGGCGCGGTGATCATCCGCAAGCGCTTTTCGGCCAATGCGTTCTGGGCCGACGTGGTCGCCGCCGAGGCGACCATGTTCGTCTACATCGGCGAACTCTGCCGGTACCTGGTCAACAGCCCGGAACATCCGCAGGAGCGGTCGCACAAGCTGCGCCTGGCTTTCGGCAACGGCCTGCGCGGGGAGGTCTGGACCGAGTTCGTGAAACGCTTCCGCATCCCCGAGGTGCTGGAGTTCTACGGCTCGACGGAGGGCAACGTCTCTCTGTTCAACTTCGACGGCAAGCCGGGCGCGATCGGGCGGGTGCCCTGGTTCGTGAAGCGCCAGATCAATATCCGCCTGGTGGCCTTCGACGTGGACACCGAAGAGCCGGTGCGGGCCGCCAACGGCTTCTGCGTGCCCGTCCCTGTCGGAGACGTGGGGGAGGCGATCGGCCTGATCGGGGACGACACCCGCCACAGCTATTCGGGCTATGCGGACAAGGCGGCTTCCAACAAGAAGGTTCTTGAGGACGTCTTCCAGCGCGGCGACCGCTGGTTCCGCACCGGCGACCTCATGCGCCAGGACAGCGAGGGCTATTTCTATTTCGTGGATCGGGTCGGAGACACCTTCCGATGGAAGGGCGAGAACGTCTCGACCACGGAGGTCGAGCAGCGCCTGGTCGCGGCGCCGGGGGTGGAGGAGGCGGTGGTCTATGGCGTGCCGGTGCCGGGCTATGACGGCAAGGCGGGCATGGCGGCGCTGATCATCGAGGGCAGGTTCTCGGCCAAGACGTTCGCCGACTGGGCCGGTGCGGAACTCCCGGCTTACGCTCAGCCGCAGTTCCTGCGGATCCTGAAGGCCGCCGACACGACCGGAACCTTCAAGTACCGCAAGACCGACCTGGTGAAGGAGGGGTTCGACCCTTCAACCATCGGGGCCGCCCTTTTCGTGCGGGGCGGCAAGACGGGCTATCAGAAGCTGACGCCCGCGCTTCACGCCCAGATCCTGGACGGGACGCTTCGGCTCTAGGCGGGCCCAAGGCCGCTAGGCGCCGGAGCCGCTCATGTCCCAAAGAAGAACGGCCGGGCTTTCGCCCCGCCCCAAATAGCTCGGTCGGTCGAACCGACCAAGCCACCTTTCCGATTAACGGAACAGCGAACTGATTGTATGAGGCGCCTGGTTTTCAAAAGAGAGCGCCAGAACGCCCACCAGCAGCGTGTCC
>JBKBUS010000075.1:0-7027 GCA_046290035.1 Brevundimonas sp. | reverse complement strand
CTTCCGCGCGGCGCGCACCACGCGGGCGTCCTGGTGGGAGCGGGCCTTCATCGCCCCCTACTGGGTCAACTTCCACGCCGAGCATCACCTGTTCATGCATGTGCCCTGCTGGAAGCTGCCGCGCCTGCATCGCCTGCTGCGGTCCAAGCCCGACGCCGCCGGCATGGAGGTGGCGCCGGGGTATCTGTCGGTGCTGCGGCTGGCGACGCGGGGCTGATCGGCCGCATCGCGCCGCCGCGCGCGCGGCCGTAAGGACACAGGCATGCGTTCCCCCTCTCCCCTCGGTCCCGGCCGCGCCGTGCCGTCCGGTCACCTGACCCGGATGCTGAGGTTCGGCGGCATGGCGGCCGGCGTGGCGGGCGCGGCGCTGGGCGAGGGCGCGCGCCAGATGGCGGGCGGCAGGCGGCCGTCCCTGAGCGACGTGCTGCTCACCCCCGCGACGGCCCTTAGGGTCACCGACGAGCTGGCGCGACTGCGCGGCGCGGCGATGAAGCTGGGCCAGCTGCTGTCCATGGACGCCGGCGAGATGCTCCCGCCCGAGCTCGCCGATATTCTCGCCCGCCTGCGCGCCGAGGCCCGGCCGATGCCGCCCGCCCAGCTGGAGGCGGCTCTGAACCGCCGCTGGGGCCGCGGCTGGGAGGCGAACTTCGCCCGCTTCGACCGGACGCCCATGGCCGCCGCCTCGATCGGCCAGGTCCACCGGGCCGTGACCACCGACGGGCGCGAGCTGGCGATCAAGGTGCAGTATCCGGGCGTGGCGCGCAGCATCGACAGCGACCTGGACAATGTCTCGGGCCTGCTGAAGCTCTCCGGCGCCCTGCCGAAGTCGCTGGAGATCGCGCCGCTGCTGGCCGAGGCCAAGCGCCAGCTGCACGAGGAGGCCGATTACGTCCGCGAGGCGGCGCAGATGGTCCGGTTCGCCGCCCTGGTCGCCGACGACGCCCGCTTCGTCACGCCGGAGCCGTACGCGCCCCTGCTGCGCGCGGACGTCCTGCCCATGACCCTGCTTCAGGGACGGCCGATCGAGACGCTGGCGAGCGCGGATCAGGCGGTCCGGGACGAGGTGGTCGCGCGCCTGCTGGAGCTCACGCTGCGCGAGCTGTTCGCGTTCGGCCTGATGCAGACCGACCCGAACTTCGCCAATTATCTGCACGCGCCCGATGGCCGGATCGTGCTGCTGGACTTCGGCGCCGCGCGGGAGATCGCGCCATCAACGGCCGAGGCCTATCGCGGCCTGCTGCGCGCCGGCCTGTCCGGAGATCGGGAGGCGACGATCGCCGCGGCCATGCGGGTGGGCTTCTTCGACGAACGGCTGATCGAGCGCCAGGGCGCGGTCGTGAACGACATCTTCGACCTGACGATGGAGCCGCTCCAGCAGGCCGGCCTCTTCGACTTCGGCGACCCGTCGGTCGTGCGGGCGCTGCGGGAACGCGGCATGGCCTTCGCCGAGGACCGCGACGTTTGGAAGGCACCGCCGCCGGACCTGATGTTCGTGCAGAGAAAGCTGGGCGGCATGTATCTGCTGGCCGCGCGGCTGAGGGCGCGGGTGGATGTGCGCGCGCTGATGTCCGCCTACGCCTGACCATGGCCATTTCCGACCCGCGCGGCTTCATCCTGGCCAACACCCGCCTCACGCCCGTGCCGCACGCGCCGGAGATCCGGCTTTGGCTGGCCGACGAGATCACGCCGCTGTGGAGTCTGACCGAGGAGGAGCTCGGCGAGATGGGGCTGCCGCCGCCGTTCTGGGCCTTCGCCTGGGCCGGCGGCCAGGCCCTGGCGCGCTGGGTGCTGGACCATCCCGAAGAGGTGGCGGGGCGGACGGTCGTCGATCTGGCCACGGGCTCCGGCCTCGTCGCTGTCGCGGCGATGAAGGCGGGCGCCGCCTCGGTGCTGGCGGCCGACATCGACGCCTTCTGCGGGCCGGCGGTGGCGCTGAACGCGCAGGCCAACGGGGTGGAGGTGCGATTCACGGACACCGATCTGCTGGACGTCGCGCCGCCCGAGGCGGAGGTGATTCTCGCCGGGGACGTCTTCTACGAGCGGCCGATGGCGGAGCGGGTGCTGGCGTGGCTGACGGCGGCGCGACGGAGGGGCGCGCGCGTGCTGGTCGGCGATCCGGGGCGGAGCTACTTCCCGAAGGCCGGCCTGACCATGCTGGGGGAGTACACCGTGCCCACCACGCGCGAGCTGGAGGACCAGGAGGTCAAGCGCACCCGGGTGTGGGCGCTGGACTAGGTCAGAACGTCCGCCGCGTCCGGATGCCTGCGGAACCAGGCGACCGCATAGCCGCAGACCGGCGTGAACGTCAGGCCGTGGGCGCGGCCGTGCTCGACCAGCGCCGCCATGAACTGTCCCGCCGCGCCGGAGCCGCGCAGGTTGGGGTCCGCCTCCACATGCAGCAGCGCCCTCACCTCGCCGCGCGAGGCGTAGTCGCAGAACACCTCGCCGCCCTCGAAGGGCTGGACGAACCGTTTGTCCTCGGCCTCGTCGACCAGCGGCCCGGTCGCGCTCATGCCGGACGGTCCTGCAGCAGGTTCAGCAGCCCGATGACGCTCTTCACGGTGAACCAAAGGTGCAACAGCAGCAGCGCCAAGCCGAACAGGATCGCGAAGGGAATGCCGATCAGCACGAACGACAGGACGATGCTGACGCCGAGCAGGATCCAAAGCCCGATCGTCCACCAGAACACCGACCAGAAGAACCGGATCTGCTCGTCCATGTGCTGGCGCGGGATGCCGGTCGCCCCGCTGCGCGCCGCATAGGCGACCAGCAGGCCGACGATGACCAGCAGGTTCGCCGAGGGGATCGACAGGATGTACAGCAGCCACGCCACCGCCGCGGCGGGCTTGCCCGTAGCCTCGTGGCTGGCGTCGTATCGGGGCTGGGTCATGGGCGGGGCCTCACAGGAACATCGCCATAGGATTGTCGATGGGACGTCCGGCCTTGAGCTTCAGCACGCCGACCGCGCCCCGGATGAGGGTCCAGACCGCCGCCAGGAACAGCACGAACACGCCCAGGTTCACGATGATCAGGATCAGCCCGACTACCGCCGCGAGCGCCGCGCCCCACAGGGTCCGCTTCTGGAAGATGAAGTGGCTGCCCGCCAGCGGGTCCGCCGGGGCGTCGCGGCCCATAACCGCCAGGATGCCGAGGATCGCCGAAACACCCAGCGTCGGCACGGCGAACAGGATCAGGGCGTAGAGGGTCACCGACCGCAGCCCCTCGGGCGTATCGGCGACTTCCTCGCGCTGGCGCGGGAGCCGGCCGCGCGGCGCCGGCGCGACGGCGGCGACCGGCTCGGGGCTGGCGATCATGGACGGTTCCGGCGGGGGCGTCGGGGCGACGGGCACGCTCTCGGAACGCGGGGCCTCCAGCGGCGGTTCCGGCTCAGGGGGCGCGGCGGGCGCGGCCTCGGGTTCGGGAGCGGGCGGGGGCCTCTTCTCCCCGCGCAGGTGGTCCGGACTTGCGAATCCGATCTGGCGATCCAGCTCGTCACACGGGTCGGGGGCTTCGGGAGCCTTGCCGTCGGGATTGTCAGGCGTGGCCATCGGCCCTCCTCGCTACGCCGGGCGAACAGCCCGACAATGGCGAGCGCGGCCGTTCCGCGCAACTGATCAGCGGGCGTAGGCGACTTCGCAGCCCGCCGCCACGGCCCCCGGCAGGCAGCCCGGCTTCTCCACCCGCACCGTCACGCGCCGCACGCGCGGATCCTTTAGGCACGCCAGCGCCAGCCGTTCGGCGAAGGTCTCCACCAAGCCGATATGGCCCTCGGCGACCAGCGCGGCCGCGGCCTCGGCGACGGTTTCGTAGTTCACCGTGTCGGACAGGCGCTCGACGGGCCGCGTCCCGAGCTCGAGCGTCACGTCCAGAACCAGCGTCTGCAGCACCCCCTGCTCGTGCGCATGCACCCCGATGCCGGCCTGGACCTCCAGGCCGCGCACGAACACGGTCAGCCCTTCGCGGCGCGCGGCGGCGGGGCTGGGGAACGGCGCGAGCGGTTCGGGCAGGGACACGGTCACTCCAGGATGTCGGGGGTCTTCCAGGCGAGGTGCTGGCCCCCGTCGACGGCGATCATCTGACCGGTCACCATCGGGGCGTCAATCAGCCAGAGCACCGCGTCGGCGATCATCGCCGGCGTCGCCGCGCGCTCAAGCGGCACCGCCGCCGCCTCGGCCGCGAAGTCAGCCTCGCTTTGGTGAATGGACTGCAAGGTGGGGCCGGGGCCCACGCCGTTGACCCGGATGCGCGGAGCCAGCGCCTGAGCCAGGGTGCGCGTCGCCCACCACAGGCCGTTGCGCGACAGGGCGTAGGAGAAGAAGCGCGGATCCGGCTTCAGCACGCGCTGATCGAGCAGGTTGACGATCGCCGATCCCTCGGGCGCCTGCGCCGCGAAGGCTTCGGCGAGCACGACGGGCGCGCGCAGGTTGGTCTCGAGGTGCCGATCCCAGCTGTCGCGCGACAGCGAACCCACCCGGTCGTCCTCGAACACCGAGGCGTTGTTGACGAGCGCCGCCAAAGGACCTAGCGCCCCGGCCGCCGCAGGGACAAGTCCGCGCACCGCGTCCTCGTCCATCAGGTCGCACTGAATCGCGACCCCACGACGGCCCAGCGCCTCCACCTCGCCGACGACTTCGCGCGCGGCGCCCGCCGACCCGCCGTAGTGGACCGCGACGTCGAAGCCGGCCCGCGCCAGGGTCAGGGCGATCTCACGCCCGATACGCTTGCCCGCGCCGGTGACCAGCGCGGCCTCGCGCGGCGAGGACTCAGTCAACCCGGCCGAACTCGAAAACGTTGATGGCGGCGACGACGGCGACGAAGCCGAGGATGATATAGAGGGCGATCATGAGGCGGCGCTCCGAGACGTTCGGCCGCTGATTAGTCCGCCCCGGCCCGCTGTTCAAGGCGCGCAAGGCCGCATATCGAGGACGGCCGACCGGAGTTTCCATGACCTGGCGTCGCCACATCGAACCCTTCACGCGTCCCCTGTTCTTCGCCTGGTCGCGGTTGACCCGGGGCATGACCCTGGGCGTACGGGGGCTGGTTGTGGACGCCGAGGGACGCGTCCTGCTGGTCGAGCACACCTATCTTCACGGCTGGTGGCTGCCCGGCGGCGGGGTCGATCGGGGCGAGACGGCGCACGACGCGGTGATCCGCGAGCTGCGCGAGGAGGCGGGCGTTCGCGTCACCGGCGCGCCGCGCCTGATCTCCGTCCACTCCAACGAAGCGTTCTTCCCCGGCGACCATGTGCTGCTGTTCCGCATCGACGCCTTCCAGGCCGACGCCTTCCAGCCCTCCGGCGAGATCGCACGCATCGGCTGGTTCCCCCCGGACGCCCTGCCCGAGCCGATGAACCGCGCCAGCCGCGACCGCATTCTCGAGGCCCTGGGCGGCGCGTCGCCTGCGCCCTCCTGGTGACTTCAGTGCACGGCGGCGAAGGCGAAGTAGCAGATCTCGGTGGAGCAACCCTCCATCGTCAGCACCGCGATCAGCCGGCGTCCCGTTCCCGGCCAGACCGTCATCTGCATCGACTTTCCGTAGCCGCGCCGCTGATCGACGAGGCGACCGTTCGCGACGTCGAACACGGTCATGGAAAGCCCCGTGCAGTCCTGGTCGCAGCCGGCGACGAAAGTCACGCTCTGGGCCTCGCTGGTGAACGCGCGCGTCCAGGTCTGGCCCTGAGCCAGGTTGCTCTGCTCGAGGAAGTACTGACGCTCATACGATCGGCCGGCCCATTCGTACTCCATCTGCTCGAGCGCGTGACGGACATAGGCGGCCAGATCGTCCGCCCGTCCGCCCGCAGGCGTGAGCAGCGCGCCCATGACGGCGACGCAGGCGATCATTCGACGAAGCATATCGATCTCCCCTTAAGCTTGGCCATTCAGCTTGGGAGTCCCTGGCGACGTCAACCGCCGGCGGCCCGGCGCGCTGGACGCGGCCGCCCTGGCGGCGCAGGGATGTGCCGATGACCCTGACCAACGCCACCGCCTTCGCCGTCGCCGCCGTGATCGTCGGCGGCGCCCTCACCGCGCTGCAGGGGCCGACGAACGCCCGGCTGGCGGGGGCGGTCGCCTCTCCGGTGAATGCGGCGCTGATCTCGTTCGCCGTCGGCACGGCGGTGCTGGCGGTGTTGGCGGCGGCGCTGCGAACCCCGCCTGATCTGGCGGCCACAAGGGCCCTGCCGTTCTGGGCCTGGCTGGGCGGAGCCTACGGCGCCGTGTTCGTGGTCGCCGCCGCCTTCGCCGTGCCGAGGCTGGGCGTGGCTTCCACCATCACCCTGATGATCGCCGGCCAGCTGGTGCTCAGCCTGATCCTGGATCACTTCGGCTGGCTGGGCGTGCCGCGCCAGCCCATGAGCATGGGCCGGCTGGCGGGCGTAGCCCTGGTGATGCTGGGCGTCTTTTTGGTCCGGCGCCCCTGACGCGCTCTTGGCGCTCAGGCGACGTGCGGCGTGACGATCCCCAGCGGCAGGGTCGTGACGTTCTTCACCCCCCGCGTGACGATATGGCTTTCGCAGTCCGACACCACCGCCAGCGCCAGCAGCTTCTCGCGCAGGAACTTGTCGAAGGCGTGCATGTCGGAGGTGACGATTCGCAGCACATAGTCCTCCCGGCCCGTGATCGTCGCGCACTGCACGACTTCGGGCCAGTGCTCGACCGCCGCCTCGAACGCCATCAGATTATCGGTCGACGGCAGGCTCAGCTTGACGATCGCATAGACCTCGAAGTCCAGACCCAGCTTGGTCGCATCCAACAGCGTCACGCGCTTGCGGATGAAGCCCTGGTCCTCCAGTCTCTTGATCCGGCGCCAGCACGGCGAGGCGGACAGCCCCACCCGGTCGGCGACCTCGGCGACGGACAGTCCGGCGTCCTGTTGCAGGATATCCAGGATGCGGGCGTCGATGGCGTCCAGGTCTTCCGCGAGCATCATTCCTCCTGATTTGTCTTTCTTAGAATAAAATACCTCAAATCGCCATTTGGCAAGGCGGATTTGAGCGAGCGTTACGCGCGGCCTCGTGCTATTGGCCCGC
>JBKBUS010000074.1:0-7041 GCA_046290035.1 Brevundimonas sp. | reverse complement strand
ATCACGACATCGCAGAAGCGGCCGTCGGTCAGGGCCTGCACCTCGGCGATCAGGCGATAGTGGTCGTCGAGCGCCAGGGTCTCGGCCGCGCCGAACGCGCGGGCCAGCTGGAGCGAGGACTCGCGCCGCGACAGGGCGATCACCCGCGCGCCCGCGTCGCTGGCGAGCCGCGTCAGGATCGCGCCGAGAAAGCCGACGCCGATGATCGCCACGGTCTGGCCGGTCTTCACCTCGGCCCGGCGGAAGATGTTCATGGCGCAGCCCAAGGGCTCGCCGGGGAACGGTCGACCGTCAAGCTCCGGCGGCAGGCGCACCAGCTGGCCGGCGTCCGCCAGGTCGTACTCGGCGTAGGCGGCGTGCCCCAGCGTGGCGACGCGGTCGCCGACGGCGAAGTCGCTCACGCCTTCCCCCAGGGCGTCGATCACGCCCCAGCCCTCGTGACCGAGCGCGCCCGGGTCGGTCGGAAACGTCATCCATTCCGGCCCGGACCATGGCGTCAGGTTGGAGGCGCAGACGCCGGTTCCTTCGAGCCGGACGCGAACCTGACCGGGTCCCGGATCGGGGCGCGCGACCTCGACGATCTCCACCCGGCCGGGCGCCGCGATCCGCGCCGCGCGCATCACGCGGGCTTGCTGAACGGTGTCGAACATGGGGGCCTCAGGCGATCAGGGCCGCGCCGGCCGCACGGGCCGCCGGGTCGCGACGGGCCTCGGCGCCCTCGAACCAGTCGATGGTGCGGCGCAAGCCTTCCTCCAGCGGAATCTTCGGGCTCCAGCCCAGCACCTGCAAGGCGCGGGCGATGTCGGGACGGCGGCGGCGGGGATCGTCGATCGGCAGCGGTCGCATCGTCACCGGGGACGAGGAGCCGGTCAGCTCCAGCACCTGCTCGACCAGTTCGTTGACGGTCATCTCAACCGGATTGCCGAGGTTGATCGGTCCCGGCTGCACGCCGTCGAGCTCCATGAGCGCGATCAGGCCGTCGATCAGGTCGTCGACGTAGCAGAAGGACCGCGTCTGGCTGCCGTCGCCGAAGACGGTGATCGGCTCGCCCGCCAGCGCCTGGCTGATCAGATTGGACACCACCCGGCCGTCGATGGGCGACAGCCGCGGCCCATAGGTGTTGAAGATGCGCGCCACCCGCACCTCCGCCCGGCCGGCGCGGTCGTAGTCGAACGACAGGGTCTCGGCGCAGCGCTTACCTTCGTCATAGCAGGCGCGCGGGCCCGTGGGATTGACCGCGCCGCGATAGGTCTCGGGCTGGGGATGGACCTCGGGATCGCCGTAGACCTCGCTGGTGGAGGTCAGCAGGAAGCGCGCCCCGGTCGCCTCGGCCAGCTGCAGCAGGCGCTGGCAGCCGACGACGTTGGTCATGAGGGTGTGCTCGGGGTCGATCTGGTACTGCGGCGGCGAGGCGGCGCAGGCCAGGTTGTAGATGCGGTCGAACCGGCGCGAGGTGATGCGCTCGGGCAGGGGCTCGGTCACGTCGTGACGCAGAAACTCGAAGCCCGACCGCTTCAGCGCCGAGGTCAGGTTGGCCATGTCTCCGGTCTGGAGATTGTCCAGGCAGACCACGCGGCAGCCGTCCGCCAGGAGCCGGTCGCAGAGGTGCGACCCCAGAAAGCCGGCGCCGCCGGCGACCAGCACGTCATGTTTGGATCGAACCTTCATGGGCGATCTCCTTTTGGAGTGGACCTCGGCCACGGCGCGTTCCAGCGCCCGGGCCCGGTGGTCGGGGGTATGTTCGGCCAACAGCCGCGCGCGCGCCGCCTGGCCCTGGCGGCTGAGCGCCTCGTCGGGCCGGGACAGGGCCGCGAGCACGTCGTCGGCGCTGTCCGCCAGCACGATCTCCGCGTCCGGCGTGAACAGTGCGTCCAGGCCGGCCCAGGCGTCCGAGATGACCGGCGCGGCGCAGGCCGCGGCCTCGAACAGGCGGATGCTGGGGCTGTGGCCGGCCGCGCGCATGTCCGCACGGGTGAGGTTCAGCGTCATGCGGCTGGCTCCGTAGAAGGCGGCGTGATCGGCGGGCGGCACGTGCTCGATCCGTTCAACGTTGATCGGCCAGTCGATGTCGGCGGGGTACTGAGGACCGGCGACGACGAAGGTCAGGTCAGGTCGCCGCCGCGCGGGCTCGATCAGGAGCCGCTCCAGCCCCGGCTGGCGGTCGGCGCTGTAGGTGCCGAGGTAGGACAGATCCCAGTGCTTCACCGTCTCGACGGGCCGGTAGAGGTCCGGGTCGGCCGAGCAGTAGAGCGCCCGCGCCGCCGGCGAGCCATAGCGCCGCTCGAGCCGGTCCAGCGTCGGACCGCCGGTGAAGGAGAAGTAGATGTCGTAGTCCGCGACCTGGCCCGGCGTCAGGTACTCGCCGTCCCCGGCCTCCAGCTTCGCCAGCGTCACCGGCGTGTCGATGTCGTAGAAGGCGACCACGCCCCCGGCCGTCGTCCGCGCCCAGCGGCCGATCTCCACCGCTTCGGGCGTGTAGGAGCCGACAATCACCGCATCGGCGTCGCGGATCAGGGGCGCGAAGCGCTGAAGCCCGCGAAGGTCTTCGTAGAACTCAAGCCGCGCGAAGTCTGGGGCCGACAGGTCGCGGTGGGCGCGGTACCATTCGACGTCGCGCTCAAGAAACGTCACCCGATGGCCCCGCGTCGCCAGCGCCTTGAGGAGCGCGCGATAGGTCACGGCGTGGCCGTTCCCCCACGACGAGGACAGCGTCAGGCCGATGAAGACGAGATCCAGCGGCCGGCTCATGCGGCGACCCTCTCGCGCCGCCGCGCCACCAGCTCGCGCAGCAGGGCGTCGGCCTCGACCGCGCGCCGGGCATAGGTGTGCTCGGCCAGGACGCGCCTGCGCGCCGCGTCGCCGATCGCTCGCGCCCGCTCGGGGGTCAGGCCATCCAGCAGTTCCGCCACCTCGCGCCCGTCGCGGGCGACCAGGATCTCCTCATCAGGCTTGAGGAAGGTCTCGACCCCCTCCCACGCGTCGGTGATCAGGCATGCGCCGGCCCCGGTCGCCTCGAACACGCGGGTGGCCGGCGAGAAGCCGACCTCGGCCATGGAGTCGCGCGCCACGTTCAGCACCGCCAGCGGCGTGCAGTTGAAGGCGTTGTGCTCCGCCGTGCCGACGTGGCCGAGCGGGGTCACGTTCGACGGGATCGGCTTGTCGTCCCAGCCGGATCCGCCGAGCAGGAAGCGCCGGTCCGGCAGGCGCGCGGCCGGCTCCAGGAAGAACGCCTCGATACGGCTCTCGCGGTCCGGCAGGCGGTTGGCCAGCAGGGCCAGGTCCGCGTCGAACCGCGCGTCGGGCGCGGCGGGATGATGGGTCGCGGGATCGACCGCGTTGTAGATCGGACGACAGCCGCGCGCGCCCAGCGCCTCATAGGCGGCGATCACCGGCGGTCCTCCGCCGTAGGTCAGGACGTGATCCAGTCCCGCCAGCCGGCGGCGCAGCGGGTGGTCCGGCGTCGCCCTGAGATCGGCCAGGGTGGCGGGCGCGTCCACGTCCCAGAAGATGCGGGCGGCGTCGGGCGCGGCGCGGTCGAAGACCTGCAGCAGCTCGTCGTCGAAGACGCCGACGCCGCTGGCCTTGACCACCACATCCGCCTCGGCCGCGCGAGCGACCACCTCGGCGCAGGCATCCGCCGTGTCGTCCCAGACGACCACTTCGGCCCAGGCGGGCGGATCGATGTCGCGCCGCGCCTGCCGCCCGAAGGCGTCCGGCTCGTAGAAGGTGATCGACCAGCCGAGCCTGGCGAGCTCTCCCAGCAGCCCCCGGTAATAGGTGGCGGCGCCGTTCCAGTAGCTGGACAGAAGGCTGGAGCCATAGAAGGCGATGCGCATCAGGCGACCTCTCTCAGCGAAGGTTCGGCGGCCCGGGTCAGGCTTCGGACGATCGCCAGAAGCTCGTCGGCGCGGTGCGCGCAGGTGTGGCGGGCCAGGATCGTGCGACGCCCGTGCTCGGCCAGTTCGCGCCGCAAACCGGGATCGGTCTTCAGCGTCTTCAGCGCGGCGGTCATGGCGGCGCCGTCGGCGACCATCAGGAAGTCCTCGCCCGGCGTGAACAGCCCCTCGCTGTCGCGCCAGGGCGCCGACACCAGCGGGACGCCGCAGGCCAGGGCCTCGAACACCCGGATGGTGGGAATGCCGGGCAGCGTCTCGACATAGAAGCGCCGCGGCACGTGCACCGTCGCCATATGCCGCGCGAACACCTCGGGCGCCTTCGGATTGGGCAGCCAGCCGCGATAGCGGGCGCCGTAGCGCGCCAGCGTCTTCAGCGCCCCTTCCGGATATCGGACGCCGTGGATGTCCAGGGTCAGCCCGGCGTCGCGGGCCGGGCGCAGAAGGAACGCCTCGATCTCCTCGGCCCGCTCGCCGTCGCCCCAGTTGCCGATCCAGACGAGGCCCTCTCGGGGGCCTTCCTCGGCCGGGGGACGGAAGCGCCGCACGTCCGCCGCCTCGTGCCAGACGAAGACCCGGCGGCCCCAGCCGTTCTGACGATAGACCTCGGCCAGGGTCTCCCCGAAGGCGAGCACGCCGTCGTAGCCGGACAGATCGAAGGCGCGGATGCCGTCCGGTTCGCTGACGGCCCGGTGGTGGGTGTCGTGGAACAGCAGCGTGAAGCGGCCGCCCGCCTTCCTGCGGCGGCCGATCTCGGCGGCCAGCGCGGGCGAGGTCCATTCATGGACCAGCACGAGGTCGGCGCCGTCCAGCGCCGAGTCGAGGTCCGGCGTGTCGCCATAGCGATGGGACGACAGGTCGGGGTAAGCCTTCCGGAACGGCTCCAGCCCCGCCGCCCCATGATCGGCCAGGAGGTTCTGACGGCTCCAGGCGTCGGCGGGCTCCCAGGCCGCGACCTCATGGCCGCGCAGCCTCAGCTCGTCCAGGACGCCACGCACGAAGTGGGCGTTGCCGTGGTTCCAGCAGGACTGGAGCGAATGCAGGAAGACGACGATCCTCACGCGGCGCGCTCCGCCCGCGTCGAAGGCGCGTGGAGGATCTGGGCGTAGACGGCGAGCGTCGCGGCCGTCATCGCCTCGACGGTGTAGCGTCCGGCGCGACGGGCGGCGAGGACGCCGAGCCGGTGCGCGCGATCGCCGTCGTCCAGGAGCTCGTCCAGCTCGCCCGCCAGACGCGCGTCGTCGTCGGGCGGCACGAAGACGGCGGCCCCGTCCCAGAGCTCGCGCAAACTCGGGATGTCGGACAGCACCAGGGCGCAGCCCGCCTGTGCGGCCTCGAGCACGCCCAGGCCGAAGGGCTCGTAAAGCGGGACCGAGACGAACACCCGCGCCGCGCCCAGCTGGGCGCGCAGGCGCTCCGGCGACAGGGGGCCGAGCGCCAGGACGGCGTCGAGCTTCACCTGGTCTCCGCCCGGCCCCTTAAGGGGACCCGCCGCATGCACGAGGTTGCGCATGCGGGCCGCGGCGCGGTCCAGCGTCGCGACGTTCTTGGCGCGATCCCAAAGTCGACCGGAGGTCAGGGCGACGGGCTCGCGTCTGGCGGGCGGCCGAAGATCGGGCCCCGAACGTCCGTTCAGCACCGGCTCGGGCCGAACGCCGTAGCGGGCGGCGGTCGCCTCGGCGAAGGCGCGGCTCGGCGCGATCAGCCGGTCGCAGGCCAGGTAGGCGCGCGCCAGCCGCTCGGTGCGGGCGGCGAAGACCTCGCTCATCTCGCCGTCGCCGCAGGCGCTCCACCACGTCGCCAGACACGAATGACAGGCCCCCACGACCGGCGCGTGGAACGTGGCCTCGGCGGCGAGCGCAGGCGTGTTCAGGTGGATCAGATCGGCGTCCTCGTCCCGGGCGAGATCGGCCAGCCGGCGCGCGCCGTCGGCGAACCGGGCGTCGTCCAGCCAGTCGAGGGGCGCGTCGGTTTCGATCAGCCTGAGGCCCGCGACGGCCTCGGCCGCCCGGCGCTGCGCCGGCGACGGCGAGGGACCGAGCGTGGCCAGCGTCACCTCGATCCCCGTCCCGACGAGACCGGCGGAGAGGTCCAGGGCATAGGTCCAGACCCCGCCCACCGCATCCGCGGTCATGAACACGCGGCGGGGAGTCATGCGGCGACCGTATCGATCGAGCGCACCCCGTCGTGGGCCTGCGTCAGCCACTCGCAAAGGTCGCGCAGCCCCTCGCGCCAGGGGCGGGCCTGGCCCAGCCCGAGCGCCGCCCGGGCGCGCGACGCGTCCGCGACGAACCACTTCTGGTCACCGGCCCGCCAGGGCTCGAAGCCGATGTCCGCCGCGCGTCCGGTCGCCGTCTCGATCTCGGCAATCAGCTGCAGCAGGCTCACGGCGTTGGCCGGGCCGCCGCCCAGGTTGAAGGCCGAGCCGCTGATCCGTTCGATGCGGCGCCAGGCCTGGACATAGGCTTCGACGGCGTCGGCGACGTGCAGGATGTCGCGCACCTGCCGGCCGTCGCCGAACAGGGTGATCGGCCGCCCCGCCAACGTCTGGATCAGGAAATGGGCGACCCAGCCCTGGTCCTCGGTGCCCATCTGGCGCGGACCGTAGACGCAGCTCATCCGCAGCACCGCCGCCGGCAGGCGGAAGCTGCGGGCGTAGTCGAGGACGTACTGGTCCGCCGCCCCCTTGGAGCAGCCGTAGGGGGTGTGGAAGTCGAGCGGCCGGTCCTCCGACACGCCGTGGTCGCGAAGGCGCCGGTCCGTCGGCCGCCAGCCGTCGTCCGCCTCGCGCAGCCGCACGTCGGCGAGATCGCCATAGACCTTGTTGGTGCTGGCGAAGATCACGGGGGTGGACCGCGCCCGCGCCGCCTCCAGCACGTTGAGGGTGCCGGTCAGATTCACCTCGAAGTCCGCCCGCGGGTCCGCCAGACTGGTGGTCACCGCCACCTGCGCCGCGAGGTGGAAGACGGCGTCGACGCCGGCCGCGGCGCGTTCGACGGCCTCGGCTTGACGCAGGTCGGCGTGGACGTGGCGGATCTGTCCGGGCCGCCGGAGCATGAGCCAGCGCAGATTCCGCTCCACGCCGGGCCGGGCCAGGCTGTCGAGGATCAGCACCTCGCAGCCGTCCCCGGCCCGCCGGTCGGCGAGG
>JBKBUS010000073.1:0-7054 GCA_046290035.1 Brevundimonas sp. | reverse complement strand
ATCGACCGGCGCGAGGTGGAGCGCGATCTGGCGGCCCTGAGCCAGGCCGAGCGCCGCACGATCAAGGCCTTCGCCATCCGGGTGGGGACGCACTCCGTCTGGTTGCCCGGCGCGCTGAAGCCCAGGGCGCGGCTGTTCGCCCAGGCGTTCGTGCGCGCCGACACGGCGGCGACGGCGCCCCGGGCGCTCGCGTCGCGGGGCCTCCGCCTCGTCGACGGCCTGGAGGTGGGCGTCGAAGCCCTGGAGCGGATGGCGGCGCTTCGGACCGAAGGCGGGGGCAAGCTGTCGGATGAGGCCCTGGCCGAGCTGGGCTGGAGCCAGGCCGAGGCCCGGCGGGTGATCGGCGCGCTCAGGACGCCGCGCCGCGACCGGCCCGAGGTGGAGCCCCGGACGCGTCCGGACTCGCCCTTCGCCGCCCTGGCCGTCCTGACAGCCCCGGCCGAACCTCGCCGCAAGCGCCGGGCGCGCCGACGGCGGACCTCGAAGGCCCCGCCCCCTTGAGCCGGACGGGCTCGTCCGGCCGACTGTTCGACGGGTCGCCCGGCGCCCGGACGTTCGCGCACGTCCTCGCCAATACGGCCGCGGCCGGCGTGGTGAACTACACCATGTGGTTCGCCCTGACCTTCTGGGTCTTCCTCAGGACGCAGTCGGTGTTCGCCACCGGCATGATCGGAGGCTTGTTCCTGGCGCTGACGGCGGGCCTCGCCTTCTGGTTCGGCAGCCTGGTCGACCATCATTCCAAGAAGCGCGTCATGCTGGGCTCCAGCCTGGCGTCCTTCGGGTTCTACGCCGCATCGGCCGTGCTGGTCGCCACGACGCCCGAGCCGGATTTCGCCGATGTGGGCGAGCCGCGCCTGTGGCTCTTGATAGGGCTGGTCATGCTGGGCGTCATCGCCGGCAATCTGAGGACCATCGCCCTTCCGACGCTGGTCACGGCGCTGATCCCGTCCGATCGGCGCGATCGGGCGAACGGGCTGGTCGGCATGGCGACGGGGATCGGGTTCCTGACCACCTCGGTCATCTCAGGACTGCTGGTGGCGTGGGGCGGGATGACGGCCGCCCTGGCGTTCGCCCTGGTCTTGACCCTCGCCGCCTTCGCCCACCTGAGGCTGGTGCGGGTCGAGGAACCGCGTTCGGACGACCAGACCGCCCAGGCCGACGGCCGGCGAAGGATCGACATTCGCGGCACCATCGCCGTGATCGCCGGCGTGCCGGGTCTGTTCGCCCTGATCCTGTTCGCCACCTTCAACAACTTCCTGGGCGGCGTGTTCATGGCGCTGATGGACGCCTACGGCCTGTCGCTCATGCCGGTTCAGGCCTGGGGGCTTCTGTGGGGCGTGATCTCGCTGGCCTTCATCGCCAGCGGCCTGGTCATCGCCCGCACGGGCCTGGGGACCAACCCGGTGCGAACCCTGCTGATCGTGAACCTCGTCGCTTGGAGCGCGGCGGCGGTCTTCACGGTCCAGTCCTCGATCCTGCTGCTCGCGGTCGGGTGCGCCGTCTGGATGTTCCTCGGCCCCTGGGCGGAGGCGGCTGAGCACACGACGCTGCAAAGGGTCGTCCCCTACGCCCGCCAGGGCCGCGTCTTCGGCTTCGCCCAGTCGGTCGAGCAGGCCGCCTCGCCGCTGACCGCCTTCCTGATCGGACCGCTGACCCAGTTCCTCGTCATCCCCTTCATGAGCGACGGCGCGGGCGCGCGCGCCATCGGCGGCTGGTTCGGGACCGGACCCGAACGCGGCATCGCCCTGGTGTTCACGCTCGCCGGGATCACCGGGGTGATCGTGACCCTGCTGGCGCTCAGGTCCCGGCCCTACCGGCGCCTGTCGGCCGCCTACGCCGCGTCATCCGCCGAGGCGAACGGCCCCGGGCCCGGGCGCGCCGCATGAGCGGCGAGGCCTGCCGGATCGATGTGTGGCTGTGGCGCGCGCGCTTCTTCAAGAGCCGCTCGCTGGCCGCCGGCTTCGTGGAGGCGGGTCGGGTGCGGCTGACCCACAACGGATTCCAGGTCCGGCTCGACAAGCCCAGCCGGTCCGTCCACCCCGGCGACGAACTGCTGTTTCCCCTTGCGGGGCGCCTGGTCGCCATCCGCGTCGAGGCGCTGGGCGAGCGGCGGGGCCCGGCCGAGGAGGCGCGGGCCCTCTACTCCAGCCTCGATCAGGCCGACGGCTGAAGGACGAACTCGCCCTCGATGTGAAGGTCGACCTCGTCGCCGATCGCCGGCAGGGCGTAGTCGATGCCGAACTCGGAGCGGCGGATGGTGGCCTCGCCGTCGAAGCCGACCTTGTACTGGCCGCGCATCTCGCCGGCGCCATTGAACTCGGCCTCGAAGGTCACCGGGCGGGTGACGCCGCGCAGGGTCAGGTCGCCGGTGATCTCCGCCTCGGTCGGATCGTCCTCGTCCACGCGGATCGAGGTGGCGGTGAAGGTGGCGATCGGGTGGTTGGCGGTGTCGAAGAAGTCGGCGGTCTGCAGGTGCCGGTCCAGCCCGTCGGAGTTGGAGTCCACGTCCGTCAGCGGGATGGTCGCGGTCAGCCGGCTGTTTGAAGGATTGGCGGGATCCAGCGTCAGCTCCGCCGCGACGTTCACGAACTGGCCGTAGTAGGTGGACAGGCCGAGGTGATTGACCGACCAGGTGATCTTTCCGTGCTCGGAATCGAGCGTGTAGGTCCCGGCACGGACCTCGCTCGGGGTCGTGGTCAGCTGGGCGCGGGCGACGACCCCGCCAGCGAACAGCAGGGCGCCGGCGGCGACGGCCACGGCGGCGGGACGGATCAGGTGACGCATGTGGAGCTCCCTCAAGGTTGACCGTAATCGGACCGGTTGCAGATCGGCGCCGGGACGCCCGGCCGCAACCCCCCTCGGTTGACAGGTCGTCGCGACAAAGCCATGTCCGCTGGCCTCCACCCCGAGACCCGCCCTCGCCATGACCTACATCGTCACCGACGCCTGCGTCCGCTGCAAGTTCATGGACTGCGTCGAGGTGTGCCCGGTCGACTGCTTCTATGAGGGCGAGAACTTCCTGGTGATCGCGCCGGACGAGTGCATCGACTGCGGCGTCTGCGAGCCGGAATGCCCGGTCGACGCCATCAAGCCGGACACCGAGGACGAGCCCGACGGCAAGTGGCTGCGCATCAACGCGGAGTACGCCAAGGTCTGGCCGAACATCACGGTCAAGGGCACGCCGCCGGCGGACAAGGAACAGTTCGAGCGGGAGACGGGAAAGTACGAGAAGTACTTCTCCCCCAAGCCCGGCAAGGGCAGCTGAGACGGCGAACGGCTTTCGCGGGCTTTATGACGTCCGCGCATCAACCGTTTTGAGAATCCGTCATTTTGTGTTAGGTTATCCCTATTGGGTCGGGCGGTGATCGTTGAACGGATCGCCGCTCGTTTTGCGACAGAACCCCGCCCGCAAGACGGGGTCGGCCTGAGGTTTGGTGATCCGTATCCGCTAAGTGACGTCAAAAGGCGAGCGACCGGCGCGAACCGCCGGACGATGGCCTTTTTGTTCCGTTACCTGTGGATGCGCCCGCCGCCCCGGCCGGGAAAGGACGAGACAACATGACGAGCAAGACCGGTCTTGAATTCAAGGTTGGCGACGCGGTCGTCTATCCGGCGCACGGCGTCGGCAAGGTGGCCGCGATCGAGACGCAGGAAGTCGCGGGCATGTCGCTCGAGGTCTATGTGGTCACCTTCGACCACGAGAAGATGACGCTGCGCGTCCCGACCAAGAAGGCCAAGACCGCCGGTCTGCGCTCGCTGGCCGCCGACGACGTCGTGTCGAAGGCGCTGACGGTGCTGAAGGGCCGCGCCCGCATCAAGCGCACCATGTGGTCGCGCCGCGCCCAGGAATACGAAGCCAAGATCAACTCCGGCGACCTGGTCTCCATCGCCGAGGTGGTCCGCGACCTGCACCGCGCGGAAAGCCAGCCGGAACAGTCCTACTCCGAGCGTCAGCTGTATGAGTCGGCTCTGGACCGCATGGCCCGGGAGGTCGCCGCGGCCAACAAGATCGACAAGGACGCCGCCGTCGCGCTGCTCGCCAAGTCGCTCAGCGCCAAGAAGCCGGCGCCTCAGGCCGAAGCCGCCTGATCCCGACCGGCGATCGGAACAGAAAGGCCCGGGGGCGACCCCGGGCCTTTTGCTTTGGATCAGAAGTACTCCGCGCCGGCCGGACATTCCGCGCTGACGCGGCGCGCCGTGATCGAGGCCGGAATGAAGGGCGTCCCGCGCGCCAGTTGCGCCCCGCCGGTGAAGCGGAAGCTCTCGGCCGCATAGGGGCCGTTCAGCCGAACCTGGACCGTGCGGCCGCGCCGGTCGCGGCAGACCCCCTCGAAACGGGCGTTGCCGCCGCCCACCTCGCGCACCGGATAGGTGCACGACCAGCGCCGCGTCGACAGGCCGCCGAAGAAGCGGTTGATCTCGCTCTGGCGCACGCATTTGGTCTCGGTCTCGCCGACGCCGAGCACGCGGGTGCTGTACTCCCAGTAGCCCGGCTGCGGCTGGGGCGCGTTCTGGACCGGCGCGGGCGCGGACGCCGACGGCGCGGCCAGGAGCAGGGCTCCGCCCGCCAAGGCGGCGGCGGACAGCAGACGTCGGGGCAGGCGTTCGGTCTTGGTCATCGGATCTTCCGTCAGGGGAGGCGTCGTTCGGTGTTCGGCCTATAGGTGCGGGCTTGAACGGGGGCTGAACAGGGGCGATCCCCTTGGTCTTGCCCACGCGTCGGCGCTTGACGCGCGGGCGGCTTTCCCCCTATACGGCCCCTTCTCGCGCGGGATCACGTCCCGCGCGTCCCTGTTTTATGCGGCCGTGACGACAAGATCATGGCCGCGTCGCCGAAGGATCTGACGATGTCGCGTCGCTGCGAACTCACCGGGATCGGCCCGATGGTCGGCCACCACGTGAGCCACTCGAACATCAAGACCAAGCGCCGCTTCCTGCCGTCGCTGAAGGCCGTGAAGGTCACGTCGGACGCGCTGGGCCAGACGTTCAGCCTGCGCATCTCCAACGCCGCGCTGCGGACCCTGGACTTCAAGGGCGGCCTGGACGCCTATATCGTCAAGGCCCGCGACGAGCAGCTGTCGCCGACCGCCCAGCGCATCAAGCGCCAGGTGAAGGCCAAGCTGGCGGAACAGTCGGCCGCCTGATCCCGGCGACAGCGAGATCGAACGAGGCCGGCGGTGACGCCGGCCTTTTTCTTTGCGCCGAACCTGCCCCCGGCTAGGGTCTGCCCATGCGCCTGATCCCCCTCGCCGCCGCCCTCCTCCTGGCCCTGCCCGCCGCCGCTCAGGAAGCCTCGACGCCGCCCGCGCCTCGCGTCTCGACGCCATTCACGCTGCGCAGCGAACAGCCGCTAGCGCCGGAGCAGAGGGCGGTCAGCTTAGACTACGCCCGGCTGGCGTTCCGGGTCATGCCCGAGAGCCGCACGATCGCCGGCGACGCGACCCTCGTCTTCACCGCCACCGCCCCGGTCGACCGGCTGTCGGTGGAGCTCGACACCGTGTTCGACATCGCACGCGTCGAGATCGACGGTCAGGCGATCGCGCCCTCGGCCTGGCGCAACCCGGAAGGTCGGCTGACCGTCGAGCTGCCCAGCCCCCTGCCGGAGGGCGGAACGGCGACCCTGCGGATCCTCTACGCCGGGGCGCCGCGCACGGCGCCCAACGCCCCCTGGGACGGCGGCTTCGTGTGGGCCACCGCGCCGAGCGGCGAACCCTGGATCGCCACGGCGGTGCAGGGCGAGGGGTGCGACCTTTTCTGGCCGTGCATCGATCATCCCTCGGGAGAGCCGGAGCTGGTCGAGCTGCACATCACCGTGCCGACGGGGCTGGCCGCGCCCGCCAACGGCGTCCTCCTGGCCACGGAGGACCATGGCGACGGGTGGACCACCTGGCGCTGGCGGGCGCGCCAGCCCAACACCTACGCCATCGCGCTGAACGTCGGCCCCTACGAGCGGCTGGCCGACACCTACCAGAGCCGGTTCGGGAACAGCTTTCCGATGGAGTTCTGGCATCTGAGGTCGGACGATCCCGCCAAGGTCGCGGCCCTGTTCGCCCAGCTCGCCCCCATGCTGGACTTCTTCGAGGCCAACGTCGGCCCCTACCCCTTCGGCGACGAGAAGATGGGGGTGGTCGAGACCCCGCACCTGGGCATGGAGCACCAGACCATCAACGCCTATGGCAACGGCTACCGCATCGACGGGCGCGGCTACGACTGGCTCTTGCATCACGAGCTGGCCCACGAGTGGTTCGGCAACCAGATGACCAACGTCTCGGCCGACGACATGTGGCTGCACGAGGGACTGGGCACCTATATGCAGCCGCTGTACGCCCGATGGCTCCACGGCGACCGCTACATGGAGGCGGAGCTGAAGGAGCAGCACGAGCTCCTCGCGAACCGCTTCCCGGTGGTCTCCGGCCGGGCGGACGTGAGCTACTTCGACGGCGACGGGCCGGGCAACGACATCTACTATAAGGGCTCGCTCTTCGCCCACACGCTGCGGATGTTGATCGGCGACGAGGCGTTCCGCGAGAGCCTGACCCAACTGATCTACGGCTCGGCCGATCCGCAGCCCGGCGAGATCCAGCCGCTGACCAGCACGACCGCCGACTATATCCGCATCGTCAACGACGTGACGGGCCAGGACTACGGCTGGCTGTTCCAGGGCTACCTCTACAACGCCGCCCTGCCGATCCTGCGCCAGACCCGAGAAGGCGAGACCCTGACCCTGACCTGGGAGACCGGGGACGGCCAGCCGTTCCCCCTGCCGATCGAGGTGGAGGTGGACGGTCGGCTGATCACCGTGCCGATGACCGAGGGACGCGGCTCGCTATCCGCGCCCGAGGGCGCGCACGTGCTCATCGACCCGGACAACAAGGCGCTGCGACAGTCGGACGTGGTGGACGAACTCGTCGCCTACAGACGGAGCGGTCGTTAGAGTTTCCTCCCCCGCTTGGGGGGGTGGGGGGGGGGGCCCGCGCAGCGGTGGAGGGGGCGGCCCCACACAACGGCGCGTTAAATCGCCCCCACCACCCAGCTGCGCAGGGGGGGGGCCGAG
>JBKBUS010000072.1:0-7073 GCA_046290035.1 Brevundimonas sp. | reverse complement strand
CGATGATGCGGGTCTGGACGAACTGCAACCGCGCCGCCCCCTGGCGCGCGCGCTCCGCGGCGCTCATGGTGGGATCGACGTCCTTGATCGACTGGAAGGAGCCGCCGGCCCCGTCCAGCGCCTGCACCTCGGTCACCTCGGCGTGGTTGTAGACCAGGGGGATGAAGCGCCGCGGCACGCCCGAGGGGCCGCTGACCAGGTTCTTCGCGCCGGGCGCCAGCACCATGACGTCGGCGCGCGAGCGCTCGATCTGGGCCGTGAAACCCTTGCCGATGCCGATGAAGACGCCGGTCATGGCCAGCACCAGCAGGCCCGACAGCGCGAGCGCCATCACCGCCGCCATGTAGCGACGCCATTCGTACAGCAGGGTGGACAGAGCCAGTGACATGAGACGCGAATTCAACCCCCGAGGATCAGATGCTATCTGAAGGCGGCGGCCCTCACCTCCAAGTTAAATCGGGGTAAGACGCCTTGCCGTTCGGCCGCGGGGCCGGATAGTTACGGGATAACAGGCGCCGGACGCGCCGACCGAGGAAAACGCCATGAAGATTCGTCTCGTCGCCTCCGCCCTGGCTCTCGGCTGGGCGCTCGCCGGAGCGGCCGCCGCGCCGGCCGCCGCCGAAGAGGGCATGTGGACCTTCGACAACTTCCCGATCGCGCGGGTGAACCAGGCCTACGGCATCGACATCGACCAGGCCTGGCTGGACCGGGTTCGGGAGGCGTCGGTGCGCCTGCAGGGCTGTTCGGCCTCGTTCGTCTCGCCGGACGGCCTGATCCTGACCAACCACCACTGCGTGGTGTCCTGCGTGCAGGAACTGTCGACGGCCGAGCGCGACTATGTCGCCGACGGTTTCGTCGTCGCGACGCGCGAGGAGGAGCGGACCTGCCCCGGTCAGACCGCCGAGGTCCTGACCGAGATCGTCGACGTGACCGATCGGGTGCTCGGGGCCGGCGCGGGCCTGGAGGGCGGCGCGTTCGCCGAGGCCCGCGCCGCCGAGATCGCGCGGATCCAGGAGGAAGCCTGCGGCGGCGATCAGCGGCTGAACTGCCAGGTCATCAGCTTCTACCGCGGCGGCCGTTACGCGCTTTACAAGTTCCGCCGCTACGACGACGTGCGGCTGGTCTTCGCGCCGGAGTTCCAGGCCGCCTTCTTCGGCGGGGACCCCGACAACTTCAACTTCCCGCGCTACGCGCTCGATGCGGCCTTCCTGCGGGCCTATGAGGACGGACGGCCGGTCGCGACGCCGAACCACCTGACGTGGAATCCCCGCGCGCCCCGCGAGGGCGAGCCGACCTTCGTGTCCGGCAACCCGGGCTCGACCTCGCGCCTCCTGACCATGGCGCAGCTGGAGAGCCTGCGCGACGTCCAGATTCCCGTGGCCCAGCTTCAGCGGTCGGAACTGCGCGGCCGGCTGCTGCAGTACTCGCAATCCAGCGAGGAAGCGGCCCGCATCTCCGTCGATCCGATCTTCGGCCTGGAGAACAGCTTCAAGGCCTTCTACGGCCAGCAGCAGGCCCTGACCGACAGCGCCTTCATGGCCGAGAAGCGCCGCCAGGAGGCCGAGCTGCGCGCCGCCGTCGCCGCCGACCCGGCGCTGCTGCAGCGGATCGGCGACCCGTGGACGACGCTGGAACAGGTTCAGGGCCAGGTGCAGAATCTCTACCTGCCCTATCGCCAGCTGGAGGCGAACGCCGGCGGCGGCTCGACCCTCTACGCCTATGCGCGCGCCATCGTGCGCGCCGCCAAGGAGCGGGCGAAGCCGGCCGATCAGCGCCGTGCCGGCTATTCCGACGCCGACGTCGAGCGCCTGTCGCGCCAGCTCGGGACCGAGCGGCCGATCGACGCCGACATCGAGGAGATCTATCTGGCGTTCTGGCTGTCCAAGACCCGCGAGTACCTGACGGTCGACAATCCGCAGGTTCAGTCGCTGCTGGGCGACGACAGCCCGGAGGCGCTGGCCGACCGCCTGGTTCAGGGCACGCGCCTGGCCGATCCGGCGTTCCGCCAGCAGGCGCTGGCCATGACGCCGGAGGCGTTGGCCGAGGCCGATCCCATGCTGGCCTTCGTCCTGGCCAATGACGACGCCGCCCAGGACATCCGCAACCAGTGGCAGGTCCAGGTCGCCGTTCCGACCGCGCAGGCGGCCGAGAAGATCGCCCAGGCGCGCTTCGCGGTCTATGGCGAGAACCAGTACCCCGACGCCACCTTTTCGCTGCGTCTGTCCTACGGCTCGGTGCAGGGCTGGACCTATCGCGGCGTGGAGGTCGAGCCGTTCACCTACATGGGCGGCCTGTTCGACCGGGCCACGGGATCGGCGCCGTTCAATGCGGCCGAGGCTTTCCTAGCGGCGCGGGATCGGATCGACGCCGACACGGTCTACAACTTCACCACCACCAACGACATCATCGGCGGCAACTCCGGCTCGCCGGTGATCGACGCCCAGGGTGAAGTCATCGGCGCGGCCTTCGACGGCAACATCCATTCGCTGGGCGGGGCCTACGGCTACGACGGCTCGGTCAATCGGACGGTGGTGGTGTCGACCGCCGCCATCACCGAGGCGCTGCGCGACGTCTATGACCAGCCGCGCCTGCTTGAGGAACTCGGCGTCGACTGACCCCGAAGCGCAAAAAGGGCCGCGCCACGCGGCGCGGCCCTCGCTCTGAGCCGGCGATCACGCCCTACCAGCGGCGATCGTAGCGGTCCTCGCGCCGCTCCTGACGGATCTGGCGCTGGATCCGATCCAGCTGGGCGTCCAGCTCGCGGGCTTCCCAGCGGTCGATGCCGCCGCGGCGGTACTGGCGCTGAAGCCGGTCGAAGTGGTCGAACTGGCGCTGAAACACGCGATACTCCTGACGGCTGATCCGGCCGTTGTAGGCCAGGCGCTCCACCCGCTGCTCGAGCTGCGCCTGGCGCCCCTCGAACGGATAGCGCTGCGCGTGGCCGCCGCCATAGTACTGGGCGGCCGCCGGGGTGGAGAGGGCCACCGCCGAGGCCGCGAGGATGGAAAACAGAACCGCCTTCTTCATCGCTGATCTCGCTTTCTTCAATCATCCCCGCCGATCGGGGCGTGGGCGCAGAAAAGCAGCCGGCCGCTGAGCCGAACCTGAGCCGGTCGTTGTCTGGCGTTCAGGCGGATGAATGGCCGTTAGGGTTCGGTTCACCTTTCCGGCAAACGCCCCGTCAAGGCCCGTCGCCCATGCTGGCCGAGGGACGTTTGGAGAGCGTGATGGCGCGTGCTGTGTTTCAGAAGGGCCAGAGGGTCTGGGTCGAGAGCGTCGGCGCCTGGGCTCGGGTCGAGCAGGTCCAGCCTGTCTGGGCCAAGGGCTTCGACGAGCCGGTGAGGATCACCTACGACGTCGGCCTTGGGCGCGAGTTCCTGCCGCACGAACTGTCGGTCCCGACCGAGGACGCCGCGCTGGAGCGGGAGCTCGGCGGCTGGAGGCTTCTGCGGGCCCGCAACAAGTGGCAGCAGATCGAGGACTGCGCCCACCATCCCTTTCCGGGCACCTATCCGGTGGTGGTCACGGACCCGACCGACTGGGGCGGATGGCGCGTGCCGGGCGCCGAGTACGACCGCGACCCCGACCGGATCGAGCTTCAGGCCCGGTTGATCGCAGCGGCGCCGCGACTGATGGCGCTGGCCGAAAGCCTGACCCAGAGCGTGTCGGAGGCGCCCGAGGACTGTCCGCCCGAGATGCTCAGGCTGGCCAATCAGGCGCGCGAGATTCTGAGAACCGTGACCGAGGTCGTCGCCGCCCCGGCCCAGCCCGCGCAGGCCGCCTGACCCCGGCGGCCGCGGCCGCTCGACAGGAGTCCGCGACGCAGCTTAGATTCCGGCAAATCACAGCCAGAGCCGGGAGAGCGCCTTGCAGGGGCAGGAGCGCCGCAGTTCGAATCCGGGCCGACGCGCCTCGGACCGCAGACCCAAGGCGAGCGCCGTGGTGCTGCGGCTGGTCCTGCTGCTCGGCCTGACGGCGGCGACCTTCTACCTGGCGCATCGGGAGGGCTGGCTCTCCCAGACCTTCTCGCTGATCGGCCCGCTGGCGATCGGACTGGCCGCCGCGCTGTTCCAGGCCTACCGGTCCACGCGAAGCGCGGGGGCCGAGCGCCTGTTCGCCGACAACGAGCGCCGTTTTCGACTGGCGGTCGAGGGCGCCAAATGCGGCGTGTGGGAATGGGATCTGGAGCGGGACCAGGTTCGCATCTCGGCCTATATGGCGACGCTGCTCGGTCTCGAGGACGCCGGACAGGTCTCCGCCGAGACGGTGTTCGAGCGCATTCATCCGCAACACCGCGAGCAGGTGGCGCACGCCCTGATGCAGGCGGCGGCCTATGGGGCCTTTGAGACGAGCTTCGCGGTGGTGAAGCCCGAAGGCGGCGTCCGATGGCTGGACGCGCGCGGGCAGGCTCGCGGAGACCGGGTCGATCAACGCTACGCCCAGATCGTGGGCGTGGCGCTGGACATCACCGAGGCGCGGCGGGCCAAGGCGCAGGCCCAGGCCGCCGAGAGCCGGCTGCGGGACGGCATCGAGAGCGTGTCCGACGCCTTCGCCCTGTTCGACCGGCGCGACCGCCTGGTCCTCTGCAACCAGGCATTCCAGGACGCCTTCGGCTTCGAAGAGCAGATGGTGAGGCGCGGCGCCCTGAAGGGGGAGCTGAACCGCATCGCCGCGCTGGCGATCCGCAGCGACAGCCCCTCGCCGTCGGGCCGCGCCGGCCAGCGCGAGGTCGAACTGCACGACGGCCGCTGGCTGCAGCTCACGGAACGGCTGACCGGCGACGGGGGCTCGGTCGTGACGGCGGCCGACATCACGCCGATCAAGATGGAGGAGACCGCGCGCCGGCGTGCGGCGGAAGCGCTGCAGGCGACGGTGGCGCAGCTGGAGGCCAGCCAGGAAAAGCTGTCGCAGCTGGCGCGCAAGTACGAGGTCGCCATGACCCGGGCCGAAGCCGCCAACCAGGCCAAGTCCGAGTTCCTGGCCAACATGTCCCACGAGCTGAGGACGCCGCTGAACGCCATCAACGGCTTCTCCGAGATCATGGCCGCGGAGATGTTCGGGCCGCTGGGGGACGCGCGCTACAAGGGATACGCCGAGGACATCCTGAGGTCCGGCCAGCACCTGCTCAGCCTGATCAACGACATCCTGGACATGGCCAAGATCGAGGCGGGCAAGCTGAACCTGCATCTGGAGCCCGTGGCGCTCCAGGAGGTCTGCAGAGACGCCGTGCGCCTGATGCGCGGGCGCGCCGAGGAGGCAGGGCTGAAGCTGTTCGTCGAGGCCGACGACGCGCCGACGATAGAGGCCGACTACCGCGCCCTGAAGCAGGTCATGCTGAACCTGGTGTCCAACGCCGTGAAGTTCACCCCCGAGGGCGGGCGCATCGAGGTCTCCGCCAGACTGACCGACGGCGTCGTCGAACTGGCGGTCGCCGACACCGGCATCGGCATCGCCGCGTCCGATCTGGACCGTCTGGCCCAGCCCTTCGAGCAGGTCGAGGGACAGCACGCCAAGACCACCCAGGGAACGGGTCTCGGCCTGGCGCTCAGCAAGTCCCTGGTCGAGCTCCACGGCGGCCAGCTGGTGCTGGAGAGCGAGCCGGGGCACGGCACCACCGTGCGCGTCCGCCTGCCCTACCGACCGGCCCGGCCGGCGTCCGGCGACGCGGCGACGCGGGACGAGCCGGTGCAGCGTGTCCGCGCCGCCTGAAGCGGCCTGGCCTCAGCCCCCGACGCCCGCCGCCAGAAGGACCAGGCCGAGAGTTCCCACGGCGATCCGCCACCAGGCGAACGGCGCGAAGCCGTGGCGGCTGACGAAGTCCAGCAGGAACCGCACCACGGCCAGAGCCGTGAGGAAGGCCGTGACGAACCCGGCCGCGATCAGGCCCGCGTCGTTGAAGTCGAGCTGGTCCCAGGTCTTGTAGAGATCATAGGCGACGGCCCCGCCCATGGTCGGCAGGGCGAGGAAGAAGGTGAACTCCGCCGCCGAACGCTTGTCGGTTCCGAGCAGCAGTCCGCCGGCGATGGTGGCCCCCGAGCGGGAGACCCCCGGCAGCAGGGCGAGACACTGGAACAGGCCGATCAGCGCATAGACTCGCATCGGGTAGGCGTTGACGTCGAGATAGCGCGGGGCGCGCTTCATCCGGTCCAGCCCCAGGAGGATGCCCCCGCCCACGATGAGAGCGACGCAGATCACGGCCGGAGTCTCGAAGAACACCTCCTTGATGACGGGGTAAAGCACCACCCCGGCCGCCGCCGCCGGCAGGAAGGCGAGCGCCACGCCGACGATGAACCGCCGCGCGGCGGGGTCGCGGGGCCAGCGGGTGGCCAGGTCCCAGAGACGGCGGAAGTAGACGCTGATGATCGCCAGGATGGCGCCGAGCTGGATGACGATCTCGAACGTCTTGCCGGTGCTCTCGAAGCCCAGGAAGTGGCCGAGCAGGAGCAGGTGCCCCGTCGAGGAGACGGGAATGAACTCGGTCAGCCCCTCCACCAGACCCAGGAGGATCGCCGTCAGCCAGTCCGCCATGTCGCTCCGCCGCTCCAGCCGGCGGCAGGCTCAGTTGGCGCCGGGCTCGGGTCCCACATAGCGCAGACGCGCGCGAATAGGCGAGCCGTCCAGCAACTGATCGAGGGCGTGCGCCATCAGCCCGACCAGCCGCCCGATCACGAACACGTCGAACGCGCCGTCGCGCGGCAGGTCAAGCCGCCGCGCCAGCAGCGCAAGCGCGAGCTCGAAACTTGGCTCCGCGCCCGTCGCCGCCCGGCCGCGCTCGACGAACACCTGAAGATCGGGCGGCAGGCGCATGGCCTCGATCAGCGTGCGGGCGCGCGGATCGCCCGCCGGATAGGCCGCATTGCCGAAGCCCGGCAGGTCGCCGGTCCGCGCGCGCGCCTCGATCGCGCCGGCGGGATCGCGCCGGCCCAGGGTGACCATCTCATTGGCGGCTTCGAGCCGGGCGGCCACCGACGACCCGCGGAGCGCCGCGAGCCCCGCCAGCGCGGCGCCGGCCGGACTGGCGCCCCCGCCTGCCGCGACCCGGGCCGCGAGGGCGGACGCGCTCATGTCGTGAT
>JBKBUS010000411.1:0-1657 GCA_046290035.1 Brevundimonas sp. | reverse complement strand
GCCCAGACCAAGGCGATGAAGAAGGTCGCCGGCACCATCAAGGGCGAGCTGGCCCAGTACCGGGAGATGGCCGCCTTCGCCAAGTTCGGCTCCGACCTGGACGCCACGACCCAGCGCCTGCTGGCCCGCGGCGAGCGTCTGACGGAACTGCTGAAGCAGCCCCAGTACGCGCCCCTGGCGATGGAGGAGCAGGTGGTCTCGGTGTACGCCGGGACGCGCGGCTACCTGGACGCCATTCCGGTCTCGGCGATCGGCCGCTTCGAGCGCGAGCTGCTGGCCCGCATCAAGTCCGACAAGCCGGGCCTGCTGGAAGGCATCCGCACCAAGAAGGACCTGACCGCCGAGCTCGAGGCCGAGCTGAAGTCGGTGCTCGACGCCTTCGCCAAGACCTTCGCCTGAGCCTAACCCCCGGATAGCGAGAGAGACGACGCCGGATGGCCAGCCTCAAGGAAATGCGCAATCGGATCGGAAGCGTGAAGGCCACGCAGAAGATCACGAAGGCCATGCAGATGGTCGCGGCCGCCAAGCTTCGGCGGGCGCAGGACCAGGCCCTGGCCGCGCGCCCCTATGCCGAGCGCATGGCCTCGGTCATCGCCAACCTGGCCGCCGGCGTCTCCGGCGCCGATGCGCCCAGGCTGCTGGCCGGAACCGGCTCGGACCAGAAGCACCTGATCGTGGTCGCGACCGCGGACAAGGGCCTGGCCGGCGGCTTTTCGACCAACGTGGTCCGGGCCGCGCGCGAGCGGATCAACAGCCTGATCGCGCAGGGCAAGGACGTCCGCATCGTGGCCGTCGGCCGCAAGTCGCGCGACCAGCTGCGTCGCTTCTACGGCGAGCGGCTGATCCACACCTTCGAGCTCAGCGCGCACAAGACGCTGGGCCTGCACGCCGCCCAGCCGATCGCCGAGATGATCGCCGAGGAGTTCGAGGAAGGCCGCGCCGACGTCGTCACCCTGTTCTACAGCCGCTTCAAGTCGGTGATCAGCCAGGTCCCCACGCCGAAGCAGCTGGCCCCGACGACGGTCGAGGAAGGCGCCGAGCCCATCGACCTGAACGGCGCGGTCTATGAGTACGAACCTTCGGAAGAGGCCATTCTCGAGACGCTTCTGCCGCGCAACCTGACGACCCAGGTGCTGGCCGCGCTCTATGAGAACCAGGCCGGCTTCTTCGGCTCGCAGATGGCGGCGATGGACAACGCCACCCGCAACGCCGGCGAGCTGATCAACGCCCTGACCCTTCAGTACAACCGCTCCCGCCAGGCCCAGATCACTAAGGAGCTGATCGAGATCATCTCCGGCGCCGAAGCCCTCTGATCCGACCTGACACCCGACACGACTTTCCGAACGGAAGACCCCGATGACCGACACCGTCGCCCCGAAGAAGACCCCGACCCGCAAGCCCGCCGCGCCGAAGGCCCCCAAGGCCTCCGCCGCGCCGACGTCGGCGGCCCCGACCGCCGCGGTCGCCACCGGCCGCATCGCCCAGGTGATCGGCGCCGTCGTGGACGTGGAGTTCGACGGCCACCTGCCGGCGATCCTGAACGCGCTGGAGACCTCCAACACCGACCAGCGCACGGGCGCCGAGTTCCGCCTGGTGCTGGAAGTCGCCCAGCACCTGGGTGAGAACATGGTCCGCACCATCGCCATGGACACGACCG
>JBKBUS010000071.1:0-7231 GCA_046290035.1 Brevundimonas sp. | reverse complement strand
GCGCCCGTGGACATACCCGCGCCCTTGGCGATGTCGCGGATGGTGGCCGCCTCATAGCCGCGCTCGGCGAACAGGCCGCGCGCGGCTTCCATCACCTTGCCGCGGGTGCGCACCTTGGCCGCCTGGCGGCGATTCAGACGGGGTTCGGAAGCCGAAGACTCGCGGGTCTCGAGAACGCTTGAGGACATGAACAGGGACTCTACGGAACGCGCCGGGTCGGGACGCTGACCTAGGGTGACCGCCGCCTTCATCACGCAACGGTGACGAAAATGGGGTCTGCGGGCGATTCACCCGTGGATCCGATCAGGCCTTCTGCCGCAGCGTCGAGCGCAGGGCGCGGCTGGGCCGGTCGCGGCGGTTCTCCGGCGCGGCCGCCTGGAAGACCTGGCGGAAGCGGTCGCGCCGCTCGTGCACCGTGGCGAGAACCAGCCCCATCGGCACGCCCAGGTCGACCAGGGTGTTTTCCGCCAGCTGCAGGCTGGCCTCGGTCGTTTCGGGCACGGCGTCGGTGACCCCCAGGCTGTAGAGGCGCGCCGCGTGGCGGTCGTCCCGGGCGCGGGCGATCAGGATCAGGTCGTCCCGCGCCGCGCGCGCGGCCTGGACCACCTCATCGGTCTTGGCCGGGCTGTCCATGGTGACGACCAGCGCCCGCGCCGTGTCCACGCCCAGCCGCTTCAGCATCTCCGGACGCGCGGCGTCGCCGAACACCACCGGCAGGCCCTCGCGGCGCGCCGCGCTGACGGTCGCGGGATCGGCGTCGACCGCCAGCCAGCCCTGGTCGTGCTCGCTCAACAGCTCCGACACGATCCGGCCGACCCGACCATAGCCGACGATCAGAACCCGGCGTTCCAGCAAGGCCTCCGCTTCGGCCTCGGGCCCCGGCGCGGTCTCCTCGTCGGGCCCCTTGCGGATCACGCGCCGGGCGATGCGTTCGCCGAGCGCGGCGAGCACCGGAATGCAGAACAGGCTCAACGTCGCCGACACCAGCACCGACTGGGTGAAGACCGGCGTCGCCAGGCCCTCCACCAGCCCGGTGTTCAGGATGACGAAGGCGAACTCCCCTGCCGGGCCCAGCACCAGCCCCGTCTCGAGCGCCGCTCGCCAGGGGACGCCCCACGCTCGCGCCAGGCCGGCGATCAGGCCGGCCTTCACCGCGATCAGCAGGGCCGCCAGTCCGATCACGCCCCACGGATCGGCGGCGACCGCGTCCAGATCCAAGCCGATGCCGACGCTCACGAAGAAGACGCCCAGCAGCAGACCCTTGAACGGCTCGATATGCACCTCGACCGCGCGGCGGTACTCGGTTTCCGCCAACAGCAGGCCGGCGACGAGGGCCCCCAGGCTCATCGACAGTCCTGCCGCTTCGGCGGCGGCCCCGGCTCCGACCACGACCAGAAGCGCGGCGGCGACGAACAGCTCCGATCCCTCCGCCTTCGCCACGCCCCGGAACAGCGGGCGGATCACCAGCCGCCCCAGGATCACGATCAGAGCCAGCCCGATGGCGGCGGGCGCCAACGCCAGCAGCGCCCGGCCCACCGCCGCCGGCCCCGGCGCCTCGCCCGCCCCCACCAGCGCCGCGATCAGGGTCACGGTGATGAGGATGGGGGCGACCGCCAGGTCCTGCGCCAGAAGCACCGCGAAGGCCGAACGGCCGACCGCGCCCTTCAGCCGCTTGCGCTCGGCCAGGGCGGGCATGACCACCGCCGTCGACGACAAGCCGAGCGCCAGACCCGCCACCACCGCGGCGCCCAGCGTCTGACCCGCCGCGAGAAACCCGAGCGCCAGCACCAGGCTGCACAGCAGCACCTGCGACAGGCCAAGGCCGAAGACCAGCCGTCGCATGGCCCTCAGCCGGTCCCAAGACAGCTCCAGTCCGATGGTGAACAGCAGGAAGGCCACCCCGAGTTCGGCCAGCACCTGCACCTGGGCCCGGTCGGAGATGGTGAAGACGCCGAGCCACGGCGCCTGCTCGGCGAACCGACCCAGCCCGTGCGGGCCCAGAAGGACCCCCGCCGCCAGGAAGCCCAGCACCGGGCTGATCCTGAGGCGGGTGAACAGCGGCACGACGACGCCCGCCGCCGCGAGGAACAACAGCAGGTCCTTGTAGGTGTCGCCGCCGTGCTCGGGCATGGTCCGTTTTCCAGCCTGACTCGCCCCGATTGGCGATCCCCTCACGCGAACATGAACTATTTTTTAGGCGGCGTCCCCGGAACCGGGCGATAGGGTCCGGCCCCGACGCCTGTTTTTGCGTGAGGAAACAAAGATGAAGCGCCTTCTCGTCGGTACGGCCGCCGCCGCCCTGCTCTGCGCGAGCCCTGTGCTCGCCCATGAGGACCACATCGCCGACGGCGGCTGCCTGGACGAGGCCTGCGACATGGTGGCCCTGTTCCCGCAGGTGTCGCCGGGCCTGACCCCGACGGGCTTCGCGGGCACTGTCGCGCCGCGCTACGGGGCCTGGGGCTTCGACCTCGCCGGCCGCGACACCGCGGTGGATCCGGGCGACGACTTCTTCCGCTACGCCAACGGCGGCTACATGGACGCCCTGGTGATCCCGGCGGACCGCACCCGGTTCGGCTCCTTCGACCTGCTTCGTCAGCTCTCCGACAACCGGCTGGAAGCCATGATGGCCGAGTTGACGGCGAACACCACGGCCGACCCGGCGAGCGACGAGGCCAAGATCGCCAACCTCTATCGCAGCTACATGGACGAAGCCCGGCTGGAGGCGCTTGACGCCCAGCCGCTGCAGCCGCTCCTGACCGAGATCCGCGCCGCGGACAGCCACGATGCGCTCGCCCGCCTGATGGGCGCGCGCCAGGGCGGCTTCGGCGGCTCCTTCTTCGGATTCGGCATCTCCGACGATGCCCGCAACCCTGATCGCTACGCCGTCTATGTGGGCCAGTCGGGCCTGGGGCTGCCGAACCGCGACTACTATCTGTCGGACCGCTACGCCGATAAGAAGGCGGCCTATCAGATCTACGTCCAGAACCTCCTGACCATGATCGGCTGGGAGCAGCCCGAGGCCATGGCCCAGGCGATCGTCGATCTGGAGACCCGGATCGCCGAGGCGCACTGGACGCCGGTCGAGAGCCGAAACCGCGATCGCACCTACAATCCGATGACGCCTTCGGAGCTGGTCGCCGCCGCCCCCGGCTTCGATTTCGTCGCTTACATGGACGCCGCCGGGCTCAGCGAGGTCGAGCGTCTGGTCATCCGCCAGGATACGGCCATGCCCAAGATCGCCGCGATCTTCGGCGAGACTCCGGTCGCCACGCTTCAGGCCTGGCAGGCCTTCCACACCGCCGATGACGCCGCGCCGTTCCTGTCCAAGCGCTTCGTCGACGCCCACTTCGACTTCCGCTCGCGCGAACTGGCGGGCCAGCCCGAGCAGCGCAGCCGCGACAAGCGGGGCGTCAGCTTCGCCGAGGGCGTGATGGGCGAGGCCATGGGCCGGCTCTATGTCGCCGAATACTTCCCGGCCGAATCCAAGGCCCAGATGGAGGAGCTCGTCGCCAACCTGCGCCTGGCCATGGCCAACCGCATCCGCAGTCTGGAGTGGATGAGCGAGGCGACCAAGCTCCATGCGCTCGACAAGCTCGAGAAGTTCGGGGTCAAGATCGGCTATCCGACCCGGTGGCGCGACTATTCGGCGCTGGAGGTGCGGCCCGACGACCTCTTCGGCAATCAGGCGCGCGCCGGCCGCTTCCGCTGGGAGTACGACCTCAACCGCCTGAACGGCCCGGTCGACGAGGAGGAGTGGGGCATGACGCCCCAGACCGTGAACGCCTATTACAACTCGGTGAAGAACGAGATCGTCTTCCCCGCCGCGATCCTGCAGGCGCCGTTCTTCGATCCGAACGCCGACCCGGCGGTGAACTACGGCGGTATCGGCGGGGTGATCGGCCACGAGATCGGCCACGGCTTCGACGATCAGGGCCGCAAGTCCGACGGCGACGGCGTGCTGCGCGACTGGTGGACGGCCGAGGACGCCGCCGCCTTCGAGGCCCGCACCACGCGCCTCGGCGCCCAGTACGACCAGTACGAACCCCTTCCCGGCTACAACGTTCAGGGCGGCCTCACGATGGGCGAGAACATCGGCGACCTCGCCGGCGTGACCCTGGCGCTGGAGGCCTATCGCCTGTCTCTGGACGGCCAGCCGGCCCCGATGCTGGACGGCGTGACCGGCGACCAGCGCGTCTTCTACGGCTGGGCCCAGGTCTGGCGCGGCGCCTATCGCGAGGACGCCATGAAGAACATGGTGGCGACCGATCCCCACTCGCCGCCGCAGTTCCGCGTCATCGGCCCGCTGCGCAACATCGACGCCTGGTACGACGCCTTCGACGTCCAGCCCGACGACGCCTACTACCTCGCGCCGGAGGATCGCGTACGGCTCTGGTAGGGCGCGACCGAGGTCGACGGATGAGGCCGGGCTCCAAGAGGAGTCCGGCTTTTTCGTGGGCGCGGCTGGCGGAACCTCTGCGGCAGGCACGAAAAAACCCGCCGCGGGGGATACATCGCGGCGGGTCTTCTCGCTCTTTTCAGAGCGGACGTTTCCTCCCCGAAACGTCTCCGGCGCGGCGGCCTTTCCAGCCGCGTCACCGAGTGGTCGCAATTGACCCGCTCGATCAGCCCAAGTCAATCAACCGCCAAGGGAAATCAGGCCTTTTCCTGACTGATCGTTGATAATGAAACAAGCACGCCGCATTTTTCTCGAAGCTTATTCGAGAATCTTGAGGACCGCGGCCGTGAGGTGGTCGCGCGAGACGGTGAACTGCCCCGGGCGCTGGCTTTTCCAGGCCTCGTGGTCCGCCACGGCGGCCGCGGCGGCCCTGCCCGCGTCCAGATCCTTTATCGTCACCTGGCCGGCCGCGATCTCGTCGCCGCCCAGAATGACGGCGGCGGGCGCGCCGCGCCGGTCAGCGTATTTCATCTGCGCCTTCATGCCGGCCCGGCCCATGTAGACCTCCGCCCGGACGCCGGCGGCCCTCAACTCCGCGGCGGCCGCCAGATAGGCGCCCATGTCCTCGTCGGTGAAGACGATGACGACCACCGGCCCGCGCGCGGCCGCCGCGCCGTCCAGCCCCGCCGCCCTGAGCGCCGCCGCCAGCCGCGACACGCCGAAGGAGGCGCCGGTCGCCGGAACCTCCTGACCGGTGAACCGCGCCACCAGTCCGTCATACCGGCCGCCGCCGACGATGGAGCCGAACCGCACCGGCCGGCCCTTGTCGTCGCGGGTGTCCGCCAGCAGTTCGGATTCGAAGACCGCGCCAGTGTAGTACTCCAGGCCCCGCACGACGGCCGGGTCGAACCGGGCCGACGCGCCGACGCCGAACGCCTTCAGCGCCTGGTCGATGCGCTGCAGGTCGCGCAAGCCCTCCGCCCCCGCCGGCGTCGCGCCGATGATCGGATCCAGCGCGTCGAGCACCGCCCCGCGATCGGGGTCCGAGGCGACCGAGAGGAAGGCCAGCACCGCGTCGATGCCCGCTCGACCGAGTCCCGCGCCCTTGGTGAAGTCGCCGGACTCGTCCAGCCGCCCCTCGCCCAACAGCAGGGTGACGCCCTCGGCCCCCAACCGATCCAGCTTGTCGATCGCCCGCAGCACGGTCAGCGTCTGGGCCTGGCCCTCGACCCCGGCCGCCTGCAGCACGCCGTTGACCAGCTTGCGGCTGGCGATCTTGACCACCGCCTGACCGCCGCCGAGCCCCAGGGCGTCCAGCCCTTCCAGCGCCATGGCGATGATCTCGGCGTCCGCCTCCGGGCGGTCGGACCCGACCGTATCGGCGTCGCACTGCCAGAACTCGCGGAAGCGGCCGGGGCCGGGCTTTTCGTTTCGCCACACAGGTCCGTAGGCATAGCGGCGGAAGGGCTTGGGCAGGGTCTCCCAGTTCTGGGCGGCGTAGCGGGCCAGCGGCGCCGTCAGGTCGTATCGCAGCGCCATCCACTGCTCGTCGTCGTCCTGAAGCGCGAACACCCCTTCGTTGGGCCGGTCCGCGTCGGGCAGGAACTTGCCCAGCGCATCGGCGTACTCAAAGGCGCCGGTCTCCAGCGGTTCAAAGCCCCAGCGCTCATACACAGGGGCCAGGACCTGGACGATCCGGCGCTCGGCCAACGCCTCGGGACCGCGGCGGTCGGCGAACCCCCTCGGACTGCGGGCTTCAGGACGGGGAGCGGCGGGTGTGACGGACATGCCCGGCTTCTAGAGACCAGGGCCGTCGGAGGGAAGCGCCTGAAGCGCGCAGGTCAGCGGGCGGCGGCGGCGAGGATGCGGCCGTCGGCGCGGCTCTGGACCAGCACGGCCATCGCCGCGCCGTCCTCGATCTCGGGCAAGGTCAGAAGGGTCGAGCGGCCCCGCCAGTCGCCCAGCGAGCGGACGTCGCTGACCACGTTCACCTGACGCAGCTCTCGGCCCCGATTGTCGCCGGCGCCGACCTCGACCACCTGGACGCCGGGCTTGAACACCACGGCCCAGACCTGGGCGCCCCCGCGCGGCGGCCGGCCCGAACCGACGCCCACGTGGCGGCCGCTCTCTCGGAACTCGATCTCGGGCGGAAAGACCCGCTCCTCCGCGGCCTGGCTGACCGCCTGCGTCACCGCCTCGGCGTCGACGCCGGAGACCGCGCGGCGGCCGTCGATGACGATCTGCGGCGTATAAACCCCGCGCAGCCGCAGCGCCTGCTGGTAGGCCCGCTGTCGCTCCACGAACTCCGGCTTGGCGAAGGTGTCGGTCCAGCCCTGATAGTCCCAGTAGTCGACGCCGTAGGTCAGGGCGATGACGCCCGGCGCTGCGGCCAGGGCCTCCACGGTGCGGTCGGCGTCCGGACAGGCGCCGCAGCCCTGGGCGGTGAACAGCTCCACCACCACCGGCTCGGCCGCGGCCGCGCGCACCGGAGAGGACCGGGCCGGCGGCGCCGCCGACCCGGCCGTCAAAGCCAGCGCCAGAGCTCCCGCCCCGGCCATGACCCAGCCCCTCGTAACCATGTCCGACGTTCTACGGCCGCGCGAAGATCACCGCCCCTCATATCTGCGTGAGGCGAAGTTTAGTCCATCAACTGCTGGGAGAGATAGACGTAGTGCCGGGCCCAGCGCCGTGCGTTGGCCAGCGGATCGGCGTCGTTGGAGTGGCCGCCCGACGTCTCCTCGTAATAGAGATGGTCGTAGCCGAGGTCGCCCAGGCGGGCGGCGAACTTCCGGGCGTGGCCGGGATGCACCCGGTCGTCCAGGGTGTTGGTCGTGA
>JBKBUS010000070.1:0-7241 GCA_046290035.1 Brevundimonas sp. | reverse complement strand
CCGCGAGGCGCGCGCCTTCGGGCGGCTGGTCTCGCTGAAGGGCGGGGCGCTGCACGGCCGGCCGCGCGACAACGTCATCGCCACCGGCGGCGGTCCCGGGGTCATGGAGGCGGCGAACCGCGGCGCTGCGGACATCGGTGCGCCTTCGGTCGGGTTCAACATCACCCTGCCGCACGAGCAGGAGCCCAACGCCTTCTCGACGCCGGAGCTGACGTTCCGCTTCCACTACTTCGCCATGCGCAAGATGCACCTGGCGATGCGGGCCAACGCCCTGGTCGTGTTCCCCGGCGGTTTCGGGACCATGGACGAGCTGTTCGAGATCCTGACCCTGCGCCAGACCGGCAAGGCGCCGCCCATCCCGGTTTGCCTGTTCGACGAGGCCTATTGGCGCGAAGTGATCAACTTCGACGGCTTCGTGAAGCACGGCATGGTCAGTCCGAAGGATCTGGAGCTGTTCTGCTTCGCCGAGACGGCCGAGGAGTCCTGGGAGAAGCTGCAGGCCAAGGGCGTGCGGCCGGATCACGACATCAGCTGACCCCTTCAACGGGGGCGAGCGAGGGAGTATGGCCACGCCATGACCTCCGAAGACGTTCTCGCCGAGTTCCGCGCCGCGGGCGCCCTGCGCGAAGGCCATTTCGTGCTGTCCTCCGGACTGCACAGCCCGGTGTTCCTGCAGAAGAACCTCGTGTTCATGGACGCCGCTCGCTGCGAGCGCCTGTGCAGGGCGCTGGCCGAGAAGGTGGCGGCGGCGGTGGGCCGACCGGACGCGGCCATTTCCCCGGCCGTCGGGGGCATCATCCCGGGCTATGAGACCGCGCGCCACCTGGGCGTCCGTTCCATGTACGTGGAACGGGAGGGGGGAGAGTTCCGCCTGAGGCGCGGCTTCCACGTCGAGCCGGGCGAACGGGTCGTAATGGTCGAGGACATCGTCACCACGGGCCTGAGCTCGCGCGAGTGCATAGCGGCGATCCAGAAGGCCGGCGGCGAAGTGATCGCGGCGGCCTGCATCGTCGACAGGTCCGGCGGCCGGGCGGACGTCGGCGTGCCGCTGATCGCCCTAGCGACGCTGGACGTGCCCGCCTATCCGGCCGACGCCCTGCCGCCGGAGCTGGCGGCCCTGCCGGTCGAGGATCCCGGAAGCCGGAGGCTCGTCAAGGCATGACCCGTCGCGTTCGTCTGGGCGTTAATATCGACCACGTGGCGACGGTGCGGAACGCCCGGGGCGGCGCGCATCCGGACCCGGTCAGGGCGGCGCGCCAGGCGCTGGAGGCGGGAGCGGACGGCATCACCGCCCACCTGCGCGAGGATCGCCGCCACATCACCGACACCGACATCGAGGCCCTGTCGGCGCTGTGCCGGGACGCGGGCAAGCCGCTGAACCTGGAGATGGCGCTGACCGAGGAGATGCTGGCCATCGCGCTGCGTCACCGGCCGCACGCCGCCTGCATCGTGCCCGAGCGGCGCGAGGAGGTGACGACGGAGGGCGGCCTGGCGGTCGCCGGGCGCGAGGCCGAGATCGCGCCCTATGTGAAGGCGCTGTCCGACGCCGGGTCGCGGGTGTCGCTGTTCATCGAGCCGGCGGAGGCCCAGGTCGAGGCCGCCGCGGCCGTGGGGGCGAAGGTCGTCGAACTTCACACCGGCCGCTACTGCCACCTGTCGCCAGGCCAGAGGGCGGCGGAGTTCGACCGGCTGGCTTCTGCGGCGGCGCAGGCGTCGATCCTGGGTCTGGAGGTCCACGCCGGCCACGGGCTGGACTATGTCACCGCCGCCGAGATGCTGCGGATCCCTGAGATCGTGGAGCTGAACATCGGCCACTTCCTGATCGGGGAGGCGGTGTTCGTCGGTCTGAGCGAGGCGATCGCCCGCATGCGGGCCGCGATGGACGCGGTCAAGGCTTCAGCATGATCATCGGCGTCGGCGCCGACATGACCGACATCCGGCGGATCGAGGCGTCGCTGGAACGCTTCGGCGACCGGTTCAAGCAGCGCTGCTTCACCGAGATCGAGCGGACCCGGTCGGATCGCAAACCTGACGCCAGCTGGTCCTACGCCAAGCGGTTCGCGGCCAAGGAGGCCTGCGCCAAGGCGCTGGGCACGGGCATGCGGCGCGACGTCTACTGGCGCGACATGGGGGTGGTGAACCTGCCGAGCGGCCAGCCGACCCTGCAGCTGACCGGCCACGCGGCCGAGCATCTGGCGCGGCTGACGCCCCCAGGCCACGCGCCGCGCATTCACCTGACGCTGTCCGACGAACATCCCTATGCGCTCGCCTTCGTGGTGATTGAAGCCTTGCCGGTGTCATGATCAGGCTATACCGCTCGGATCACGAACGACCGTCTGGGACGGCTGGGGAAGATCACGCATGAGCGACTCGCCGAAGCCGCTGAACGAAGACGGCCTCTCGCCGACCGACGACACGCCCGCGACGCTGGAGAGCGAGCACAGCGACGCGTCCAGCCACGCCGTGACGGCGGAGGAGGGCGAGCCTATCGAGGATCGCATTGAGCCGGCGCAGACGCCCGAGGTCGAGGCCGAGCCCGAACCCGCACCGGCCGCGCCGGTCGTCGCCGCGACGACGACCAGCGACACCCGCCGGCCGGTCTGGAGCGACCAGGGCGACATCCCCTTCGACGACGGCGACAAGCGCGTGGACGACAGCGACACCAAGACCAAGGACAAGAACGGCGGCGGCAACGAGACGCTGGAGATCCTGAAGACGATCGTCTTCGCCCTGCTGATCGCGCGGGTGCTGCGGACGCTGCTGTTCCAGCCCTTCACCATCCCGTCGGCCTCGATGGAGCCGAACCTCTACGAGGGCGACTACATCGTCGTCTCGAAGTGGAGCTATGGCTACTCGAAGTTCTCGAGCGGCCTGCCGATCAACCTGCCGCTGGGCGAGGACCGGCTGTTCGGCCGCGCGCCGGAGCGCGGCGACATCGTGGTGTTCAAGTTGCCGCGCGACGACCGCACCGACTACATCAAGCGCGTGATCGGCCTGCCCGGCGACCGGGTCCAGGTGATCAACAACCGCCTTCACATCAACGGCCAACCGGTCGAAAACGTGGAGGTCAGCCGGGAGGCGGTTCAGGACATCTTCGGCCCGCGCCAGACGATTCAGCAGCGCGAGACGCTGCCGGGCGGGCGCAGCTACACCATCCAGGACTTCGGCCCGGGCATGGAGCTGGACGACACGCCGGTGTTCGAGGTGCCGGACGGCTACTACTTCATGATGGGCGACAATCGGGACAACTCGATCGACAGCCGTGTGGACGGTTCGCTGAGCGGCGTCGGCCTGGTGCCGGACGAGAACCTGGTCGGCAAGGCGCAGATCATCCTGTTCTCGTGGAGCCCGGGCGCGTCGCTGTTCAATCCGGTCAGCTGGTTCGCCAACCTCAGGCCCAGCCGGTTCTTCACGATCCTGAACTGATGTCGAACGCGCGCGCCGAAGCCGTCGCGGCGCTGGCCCGGCGGCTGGGCCACGCATTTCGCGACCCCCTACTGCTGGAGCGGGCGCTGACCCACCCCAGCGTCGGCGAAGGGGCCGGGCAGGGCGCCAAGCCCGTGCCGGACAACCAGCGTCTGGAGTTCCTGGGCGACAGGGTGCTGGGGCTGCTGGTCGCCGACACCCTGATGCGTCGCTATCCGGAAGCTGACGAAGGCGACCTGTCGGCGCGCCTGCATGGGCTGGTCGACAAGCCGGCGTGCGCGCGGGTGGCCGAGGCCCTGGGCGTCGGCCCCGCGCTACGCCTGTCCCCAGGGGAAGCCAAGTCCGGCGGCCGCCGGCGTGAAGGCGCGCTGGGCGACGCCATGGAGGCCATTCTCGCGGCCGTGTTCCTGGACGGCGGGCTGGACGCGGCGCGGCGCGTGTTCGACGCCGCCTGGGCCGCCGAGCTCGACGCGCCCGCGCCTCGCGCGGTTGTGAACCCCAAGTCGGCGCTTCAGGAATGGGCGCTGAAGCAGGCCAAACCCCTGCCGCACTATGAGGTCCTGAAGCGCACCGGCTCGGACCACGCCCCGACCTTCACCGTCGAGGTCCGGGTGGCGGGCGTGCAGCCCTTGACCGGTCAGGGCAGATCACGTCAGGACGCGGAGAAGGCGGCCGCGACCGCCATGCTCAAGCGCGAAGGCCTGATTTGACCGAACTGGACGTTCCGACCCGCGCGGGCTTCGCCGCCATCATCGGCGCGCCGAACGCCGGCAAGTCGACGCTGGTCAACCGGCTGACCGGAACCAAGGTCTCGATCGTCACCCAGAAGGTCCAGACGACGCGCTTTCCGGTGCGCGGCATCGCCATGGCCGGCCCGGCGCAGATCGTGCTGGTGGACACCCCGGGGATCTTCACCCCGCGCCGCAGGCTGGACCGGGCCATGGTCGCCTCCGCCTGGGGGGGTGCCGAGGACGCCGACGCCATCGTGCACCTGGTGGACGCCCAGGCCGAACTGGGCGCCGAGGATCGCGCCGGATCGGCGGCGGACCGGCGCTCGGCCGACGACACCGCGACCATCATCGAGAACCTGAAGGCGACCGGGGCCCGGGCGATCCTGGCGCTCAACAAGATCGACGGCATGCGCCGCGACAGCCTGCTGGCGCTGTCCCAGCGGCTGTTCGACGCCGGGGTCTACGACGAGGTCTTCATGATCTCGGCCGCGACCGGCGACGGGGTCGAGGACCTGCGCGCCCGGCTGGCGACGCGGATGCCCGAGGGGCCCTGGCTCTATCCGGAGGACCAGAGCGCCGACGTGCCGATGCGGGTGCTGGCGGCCGAGATCACGCGCGAGAAGGTCTATCTGCGCGTCCATGAGGAGCTGCCGTATTCGGCCGCGGTGGAGACCACGGCCTTCGACGACAAGCCGGACGGCTCGGCGCGGATCGAGCAGACCATCTACGTCGAACGCGACAGCCAGCGGCCGATCGTGCTGGGCAAGGGCGGCCAGACCCTGAAATGGATCGGGCAGAAGGCGCGCGAGGAGCTGATCGAGCTGCTTGACCGGCCGGTCCACCTGTTCCTGACCGTCAAGGTCGATCCGAAGTGGCAGGAGAGCCGGGCCCTCTACGCCCAGTTCGGACTGGAGTACGACGTCTAGTGTTCATCGTTCCCCGGAAGGCCCCGCGTCCCTGGCTTCTGCCGATCCTCGCCATCGCCCTGACCGCGACGGCGGCCGCCGGGCTGGGGGTCCGCAGCGTCAGCCCGGTGATCGCCCCTGCGGAGGCCGCCGAGGCCCCGCCGCCGCGCCCGCCCCTGGAGGCTGTCTCCCGCCTGCCTGCGCTCGAGGCGCGGATGGCGCGCGCCGGGGATCGGGGTTTCATGGGCGGGGTGCTGGTCGCGCGCGGCGACGAGGTGCTGTTCCGCCAGGTCTATGGCGAGGCCGACGTCCGTACGGGCGAACCGCTGAAGCTGGACAGCCGGTTCCTGCTGGCGTCGGTGTCGAAGCAATTCACGGCCGCGGCGATCCTGAAGCTTCAGGACGACGGCGTGCTCAGCGTCTCCGATCCGGTGTGCCGCTGGATCCAGCCGTGCCCCGACGCCTGGCGGCCGGTGCGGCTGGAGCACCTGCTGGCCCACACCTCGGGAATCCCCGATCTGATGGCGCGGCCGGCCTGGGGGCAGGCGCGGGTCACGCCGAAGACCATTGCTGAACTGACCTCGGATTCAACGGCCTACAGGCTTCAGTTCGAGCCGGGCACGAAGTTCAGGTACGACAACGCGGGCTACAATCTTCTGGCGGACATCGTGCAGCGCGCCTCGGGGCGCCGCTTCTTCGACTATCTGAACGAGGCCTTCTTCCGGCCGCTGAACCTGAACATCGGCTATGGCGAGGGCGCGCCGGACGTGTCCGTCGGTCACGCGAACTTTCCCGAGGGCGTGACGCCGCAGACTCAGACCAACCTCAGCATCGTCGTCGGCGCCGGCGCGCTGGCGGGTGATCTCGACGACCTGTTCCTCTGGACGCGCGCGCTGCACACCGGGCGGGTGCTGAAGGCGGACAGCTATCGCGACATGACGTCGGGTCATATCGCGTCGGGCGGCGCGCGGCGTCGCGAGTGGGGGTATGGCCTGGCGATCGGGGAGCTGGGGCGGCGAGTGTCGCCGGCGGTGCCGGGCGCGCAGATCTATCACACCGGCAGCTGGTCGGGGTTCCGCAACCTGGTGACCTATCATCCCGACAGCGACGTCACCGTGGTGGTGCTGACCAACAACTATCACCAGCGCGACGAGGTGCTGCTGATCACCCAGCAGGCGATCGCCGAGGCGATGGGCCTGCCGGTCCCGAACTTCCGCTGATCGGAACAGGTCGCGCGCTCAAGCTTTCCGGTCACTCGAAGCGAACGGAGTGACCCATGCGCGCCCTTGTCCTGAACTGCACCCTGAAACCCTCGCCGGCTGCGTCCAACACCGAGGCGCTGGCGCGGGTGCTGATCGAGCAGTTCGAAAGGGATGGCGTCGAGACCAATCTGGTCCGACTGGTCGACCTGAACATCAAGCCCGGCGTCGAGAGCGACATGGGCGAGGGCGACGACTGGCCCTCGGTGCGCGACAAAATCCTGGCCAGCCAGATCCTGGTCATCGCCACACCGACCTGGCTGGGCCAGCAGTCCAGCGTCTGCATGCGCGCGCTGGAGCGGATGGATGCGCTGATCTCCGAGACCGACGACACGGGGCGACCGGTGGCGTTCGGCAAGGTCGCGGGCGTCGTCATCACGGGCAACGAGGATGGCGCGCACCACATCGTCGGCACGGTTAGCCAGGCGCTGATCGACATCGGCTTCACCATCCCCGGCCACAGCTGGACCTACTGGCACCTGGGGCCGGGCGCGGGGCCGGACTACACCAAGACGGATCAGGGCCACGATTACTCCGACCGGGTGGGACGGAACGCGGCTCGAAACCTGACGGCGGCGGCGAGGGCGCTGTCCTCGACCACCTTCCCGGTTCCCGAAAGCGGCGAGTGAGCCTAGTCTGGCGGCCATGATCGCGCTCATCGCCGCCCTGGCCCTCCAGGCCGCCCCCGATCCCGCCGAGGCGGAGGTCGCCGCCGTGCTGGACGCCCTGAATGCGGCCTCTTCGTCAGCGAACGAAGAGGCCTACTTCGGCCTGTTCACGCCGCAGGCCCGCTTCGTCGGCACCGATGCGTCCGAGCACTGGACGCTGGCGGAGTTCCGCGCCTTCGCGCGCCCCTACTTCGCGCGTGGGCGGGCGTGGTCCTATCCGGCGACGGAGCGGACGATCACGGTCGCCGACAT